>NZ_SIJL01000006.1 GCF_004307015.1 Thermus thermamylovorans | reverse complement strand
ACATGTGTCTGTCCAGGTTCAGGCTCAAAGCCGACGCGGTCCATGAAGTTGGGCAGGATTTCCTCGGCGAAAGGCTCCAAGAAAGCCTGCTCCCCCCCAGGCCCGGTCCCAGCGGTGGGGTCCGGGCTCCCCCCACCCCGGCCGCGGTCGGGGCCCAAGCACCCCGTCGTGGCTTGCGCCACGACGGGGGCCCCAGAAAGCCCGCGGAAAAGCCACCTGAGCCTTTACCTACGGGGCAGCCTTGGTGCACGGGCGCTTAGGCCACGCCCCGCGGCCAGCCCCCAAAACCCCAGCGCCGCCGGGAATGGCCCCGCAAACCCCCTTCCCGCCCGGCCAGCCAGCGGGCCGCCTGGAAGGACCCCCCGGCCTACACGATGCCCCGCTCCTTCAGGAAACGCCCCTCCCGGAAGCGGCCCAGGCGGAAAGGAGTTATGTCCAGGCTCCTCGCCTCCCCGTGGACCACTTCCTCCGCCATGAGCCTCCCCACCATGGCCGCCTGCTGCACCCCGTGGCCGGAAAAACCCGCCGCCACCAGAAGCCCCTCCTCCACAAAGCCCAGGATGGGGTTGTGGTCCGGGGTCATCTCGTAGTAGCCCCACCAGCTGGCCCTTCGGTCCAGGGCAAGCCCCTCCAGGAAGGGGAAGCGGAAAAGGCCCGCCTCGAGGGTGGGCCCAAGCCACTCCCAATCCATCCCCTCGGCGAAGCCAGGGGGCTCGGCGGGATTGGAGCGGCCCAGGAGCACCCTGGGCCCTTCCGATCGCAGGTAAAAGCCCGTGGCCAGGTCGATGGCGAGGGGGAAGGCGTGGGGGAAAGGGGCGGGGGCCGTGGCGTAGACCATGCGCCGCACGGGGTGGATGGGGATCTCCAGGCCCAGCCTCCGCCCCACCTCCCCCGTCCAGGCCCCGGTGCAAAGGAGGAGTAAAGGGGCCTCATACCGCCCCTTGGGGGTCGCCACCCGCCAAACGCCCCCCTTCCGCTGCGCCCCAAGCAGGGGCTCGGAGAAGCGCACCTCGGCCCCGAGGCGCCTGGCCTCCCGCAGGTAATGGGCCGTGGCCCCGTGGGGGTCAATGATCCCGTCCACGGGCCCAAAGGTGGCGTAGGCCAGGCCCTGCTCCCGGAAGGGCACCAGGGCTTGGGCCGCCTCGAGGGCGAGCTTTTCCACCGGCACCCCTAGGGCCCTCTGGGTGGCCAGGGCCTCCTCCTGGACCTCCCTCAAGGCCTCCGGCACCAGGAAGAGGTAGCCGATGGGCCGGTAGCCGGCCTCCGGCATGGCCCGGTATTCCAGGATGGAGTGGTAGGAAAGGAGGACGTTCAGGGGCTCGGAGAACTGCACCCTGACCCCGGCGGCGCTCCGCCCCGTGGAGCCCTGGGCGAAGGTGGCCTCCTTCTCCAAGACCAGGACCCTTAGCCCTGCTTCCGCCAGGCGGAAGGCCGAGGCCGCCCCCACGATCCCCGCCCCCACCACCAGGACGTCGGGCCCCATGGGTGTAGTGTAAACTCGGGGCGAAGGGCCGGAAGGCCCGGGAGGAGGTGGGGAATGTCCCTGATCACCACGGAAAGCGGGAAGAAGGTCTACCTGACCCCCGAGGGGAGGAAGCTCATCACCGTGATCCCCGGGGACGGGATCGGCCCCGAGTGCGTGGAGGCCACCCTCAAGGTGCTGGAGGCGGCCAAGGCCCCCCTGGAGTACGAGGTACGAGAAGCGGGGGCCGCGGTCTTCCGGCGGGGCCTGGAGTCCGGGGTACCCCCTGAGACCATCGAGTCGGTGCGCAAGACGCGGGTGGTCCTCAAGGGCCCCCTGGAGACCCCGGTGGGCTACGGGGAGAAGAGCGCCAACGTGACCCTGCGCAAGCTCTTCGAGACCTACGCCAACGTCCGCCCGGTGCGGGAGTTCCCCAACGTCCCCACCCCCTACTCGGGCCGGGGGATCGACCTGGTGGTGGTGCGGGAAAACGTGGAGGACCTCTACGCGGCCATCGAGCACATGCAGACCCCAGGGGTGGCCCAGACCCTGAAGCTCATCTCCCGCAAAGGGGCGGAGAAGATCATCCGCTTCGCCTTCGAGCTGGCCCGCTCCGAGGGGCGCAAGAAGGTCCACTGCGCCACCAAGTCCAACATCATGAAGCTCACCGAGGGCACCATGAAGCGGGTCTTCGAGGAGGTGGCGCGGGAGTACCCGGACCTCGAGGCCCACCACATCATCGTGGACAACGCCGCCCATCAGCTGGTGAAGCGCCCCGAGCAGTTCGAGGTCATCGTCACCACCAACCTGAACGGGGACATCCTCTCCGACCTCACCTCGGGGCTCATCGGGGGCCTGGGCTTCGCCCCCTCGGCCAACATCGGCCACGAGGTGGCCATCTTCGAGGCGGTCCACGGCTCCGCCCCCAAGTACGCGGGCAAGAACGTCATCAACCCCACCGCGGTCCTGCTTTCCGCGGTGATGATGCTCCGCTACCTGGAGGAGTTCGCCACCGCGGACCTCATCGAAAACGCCGTCCTCTACACCCTCGAGGAGGGCAAGGTCCTCACCGGGGACGTGGTGGGCTACGACCGGGGAGCCAAGACCACGGAGTACGCCGAGGCCATCGTCGCCAACCTAGGCCAACGGCCCAGGACCGCCAAGGTACGGGACTACCGGCC
Organism: Thermus thermamylovorans; assembly: GCF_004307015.1. Classification (NCBI taxonomy): domain Bacteria; kingdom Thermotogati; phylum Deinococcota; class Deinococci; order Thermales; family Thermaceae; genus Thermus; species Thermus thermamylovorans. Next base: position 140,339 of record NZ_SIJL01000006.1, on the reverse strand, counting down.
CATCCGCCTCCCCCCCTCCTCCCCCGACCCCGTGGCGGTGCGGCCCAAAAGCCGCCGGGTGGTGGGGGTGGACGTCTTCGTGGAGAGCGAGCTCCACCCCGAGCCCCTGGGCCACCTCCTGGAGGAGCTGGTCCAGGGCCTCCCCTTCCGCCTCAAGATGGTCTCCAACCGGGGCACCCAGGTCTACCCCCCCACCGGGGGCCTCGTGGACCTGGTGGACCACTATCGCTGCCGCTTCCTCTACGGCAAGGAAGGGGAACCCAGCGACCGGGAGGTCCTGGACCTGGTGGGGCGGGTGGCCTCCCGGCTCCGCTGGATGCACCTGGAAAAGCTCCAGGAGTTCGACGGGGAGCCCGGCTTCACCAAGGCGCAAGGGGAAAACTGAGGCCCTAAGTGCCCCGCCGTGGACCCTGCCGCGGCGGGAACCCCAGAAAGCCCATGGGCCGGCCCGCAGGCGGGGGCGCTTAGGCCATCCCGAAGCGGGCCTCGAGGGCGGGCAGGTCCGCCTCCAGGAAGCGGAGGCGGACCTCGGCATCCAAGGGAAGGGGTTGGGATAGGGCCACCTGGGCGCTGAGGCCCAGCTCGGGGAGGAGGAAGATCCCCTGCCCGCCCCGCCTCTCCACCAAGACCCCCGGCCCCTCGTAGCCCTCCTCCAGGAGGTGGACCAGGGTCCAGTGGAGCTTGCTCCTGCGCTCCGCCTCCCGCACCAGGTCGGCCACCGCCTCCGCCGCCCCCACCCGTTGCAAGAGCTCCTCCTGGGAAAGGGGCTTCTCCCCCTTGAGCCAGGCCCTTAGCTGCTGGTGGGCCACCAGGTCCAGGTAGCGCCTTAAAGGGCTCGTCACCTGGGCATAAAGGGGAAGGCCCAGGCCCCTGTGGGGTGCGGGCACCGCCTTGAGCTGGGCCCGTTTGAGGAGCTTCCTCTGCTCCCACATGGCGGCCAGGCCCTCCCCTTCCACCCTGCGGGAAGGGGCCTCCTGGGTGGCGAAGGGGAAGGGTAGGCCCTCCCTAAGGGCCAGGTGGGCGGCGGCGTAGCCCGCAAGGAGCATGGCCTCCCGCACCCAAAGGCGGCTCTCGTAGGGGGGCAAGGGGGTGAGGCGCACCCGCCCCTCCTCCAGGCGCACCTTCACCTCGGGGAGGCTCAGGTCCAAGGCCCCCTGGGAAAGGCGCTTCCGGTGAAAGGCCTGGGCCAGGGCGGCCAGGGGCCCCAGGGCGGACTCCCCCAGGGCTTCCCGGTAGGTGAGCCGCCTGACCCGGACCCAGGAGGGGTAAAGCCGCTCCTCCAGAAGCTCCCCCTCCTCAGAAACCCAAAGCTCAAAGGTGAGGGCGGGGGAAACCTCCCTCAGGCCCAGACCCAGGCGCTCGGTGGCGGCCTGGGGCAGCATGGGCACCGTGCCCTCGGGGAGGTAGAGGTTAGCCCCACGGCGGAGGGCCTCCAGGTCCTGGGGGCTCCCCGGGGGCACCAGGGCGGCCACGTCCGCCACGTGCACCAGGAGGCGGAAGCCCCCTGCCACCTCTTCGGCGTAGACGGCGTCGTCCGGGTCCTGGCTCCCCTCGTCGTCCACGGCGAAGGCGAGGAGGTGGGTGAGGTCTTCCCGGGCCTCCTCCGGCAGGGGGGGCAAGGGGAGGTCTGGAGGGGTCAGGGGAAGGCCCAGGCGCCGGGGATGGGGGTTTTCCCACCGCCAGAGGCTCAGGCGCAGGAGAAGGGCGTGGGCGGCCTCCGGGGTTTCCGGAAGGGCCAAGGCCCGCATTAGACGGCTTTCCCGCCGCTCCCCCCAGGCCAGGGCCTCGGCCTCGGCCAAGAGGGGGCGCTCCTCGGGAAGCCACCTCCCCTCCTTAAGCCTCCCCACCGCCTCCTGGAAGGCCTGCTCCCGCTCCTCCCGCGCCCTTTTGGCCCGCAGAAGGGCGGCAAGCTCCTCGGGGGTGCGGGCCCGCACCCGGTCGCCCTCGAGGGCAAACCGCTCCCCCCTTTGGGCCAGGAGGTAGGCCCCGTAGGCGGTTTCCGGGGTATACGCGCCAAAAGCCAGCTCCGCAAGCTCCTTCAGGCTCACCGCCTGGCCCTGCAGAAGTTCCCAGGCGGCCTCCTCCTCCCCTTCGGGCACCTCGAGGTCCAAGGAGGCCGGTCCGGGATGGAGCCAAAGGACATCCTTAGGGCGCACCCGGGCCCGCTCCCCCCCGGGAAGGGTGAGCTCCAGCCGGTCCCCCTTTTCTTCCGCCAGGGCGAGCTTGCCCTTATAGACCACGAGCGCGGCCACGCCCCCCAGGATACGCCAGGCGGGGGTATAGTGGGCGGCGTGGAGTGGGATCTCTCGGACCTCTACCCCAGCCCCGAGGACCCCAGGCTGGAAGGGGACCTGGCCGAGGCCCTGCGCCTGGCGGAAGGGCTGGACCCCAAGGACCTCCTGGACCCCAAGGGGGCGGAAGACCTCTTCCGCCGCTACGAGGAGGCCCTGGAGAAGGCCTACCGACCCCTGAACTACGCCTCCCTCTACTTCGCCACCCGCACCCAGGACCCGGTGGCGAAAGCCCTCCTGGACCGGGTGCGAAACCGCTACACCGAGGTGCGCAACCGCCTCCTGCCCCTGGAGGTGGCCCTGCGCAAGCTCCCCGAGGAGGCCTTCCAGGCCCTCCTGCACCACCCCGGCCTCGCGGACCTCCGCCACTTCCTGGAAAGGCAACGGGCCTACGCCCCCCACACCCTCTCCGAGCGGGAGGAGGAGCTCCTGAACCTCAAGGGCCTGGTGGGCAGGAGCGCCTGGAGCCAGTTCTACACGGAATACACCGGCCGCTTCCGCTTCCGGGTGGAGGAAAAGGAGCTTACCGAGATGGAGGTGCGGGCCCTAAGGCGGGACCCCGACCCCAAGGTGCGGCGGGAGGCCCACCGGGAGCTATACGGGAAGCTCCTGGCCGAGGCCCCTACCCTAGGCGCGGTCTTCAACGCGGTCTATTTGGACTACCTCCAGGACCTGCGCCTCCGGGGCTACCGCCACCCCCTGGAGCCCGTGGCCCTAAGGGACGAGGTGGAGGTCAGGGACATTGAGGCCCTCCTCGAGGCCACCCGGGCCCACTACGGCCTGGTGGAGGCCTACTACCGCTGGAAGGCCAGGCGCCTGGGCGGGGAAAAGGTGGCAAGCCCCGACCTCCTCGCCCCCCTCACCCGGGAAAAGCCCCAGGTGCCCTTCGAGGAGGCCAAGGCGCTGGTCCTGGAGGCCTTCCGCCGCTTCTCCCCCGAGGTGGAAAGGATCGCCCGGGAGTTCTTTGAGAAGCGCTGGATCGACGCCTACCCCCGCCCCGGCAAGCGGGGCGGGGCCTTCTGCTCTGGGGGGCTCCCCTCCACCCACCCCTACGTCCTCCTCAACCACACGAACGACCTGGACGCCGCCCACACCCTGGCCCATGAGCTGGGGCACGGGGTGCACTTCTACCTGGCCAGGAAGCAACGCCTCCTCAACTTCGGGGCCTCCACCCCCCTGGCGGAGACCGCCAGCGTCTTCGCGGAGATCCTCCTGGACGACCTCCTCCTGAAAAGGCTTTCCCAGGAGGAAAAGACCCTCCTCCTGGCAGAAAGGGTGGAGGATGCGGTGAACACCCTCTTCCGCCAGGTGATGTACACCTTCTTTGAGCGAAGAAGCCTCGAGGCCCGCAAGGAAGCAGCCCTCTCCCCCGAGGCCTTCCACCGGATCTGGCAGGAGGAGCAGGAGGGGCTTTACGGGGATGCCGTGGCGTGGACCGAGCTGGACCAAGCGGCCTGGGCGGGCATCCCCCACTTCGTCCACTACCGCTTCTACACCTACAGCTACGCCCTGGGCTACCTGGTGGTCCTGGCCCTCTATGGGAAGTACCGAGAGGAGGGGGAAGCTTTCGTGCCTAAGTACCTGGGAATCCTCGAGGCGGGGGAAAGCGCAAGCCCCAAGGAGATCCTAGCCAGGGCCGGGGTGGACCTGGGCTCCGAAGCCTTTTTCCGCTACGGCTTTGGCGTCCTGGAATCTTGGCTTAAAGCCCTGCCCTAGGCCACAATAAGGGGATGGACCTCGTCTTTCGCCCCGAGCGCTACCCCTTTCTCACCGCGGACCTCCCCGGGGTGGGGGGGAGCATCCGCCTCCGCCCGGAGGACTTCCAGGTGGAGGAGGTGCCCGCCTACCTGCCCAGCGGGGAAGGGGAACACCTCTACTTCCTCCTGGAGAAGGAAGGCCTAACCACGCGCCAGGTGGTGGAGTTCCTGCGGGACGAGGTGGGGGTCCCGGAAAAGGAGATCGGGGTGGCGGGGCTTAAGGATAAGCGCGCCCAAACCCGGCAGTGGTTCTCCATCCCCCGCAAACACGAGGATGCCCTCTGCTTGCTGGAAAACCTTAAGGGAACCCGGCTTCTGGAGGCCAACCTGCACACCAACAAGCTGCGCACGGGGCACCTCAAGGGAAACCGCTTCCGCATTCTCATTCGCGGGGCTCGCGGCGTGGAACAGGCCCGGGCCATCCTGAAGACCCTCGAGGCCAAGGGCATCCCCAACTATTACGGCCCCCAGCGCTTTGGCCTTGGGGGGCAGAACCCGGTGCGGGGCTACCAGCTGGTGAAGGGGGGCAAGGGCCGGGGCAGCCCCTGGCTCAAGCGCTTCCTGATTGGAAGCCTGCAGAGCCTCCTCTTCAACGACTGGGTAGCCCTTAGGATGGAGCGGGGCCTCTACGACCGGGTCATCCCCGGGGACTGGGCCAAGAAGCACGCCACCGGCGGGGAGTTCCTGGTGGAGCGCCCCGAGGAGGCGGAAAGGGCCTTGCGCCTGGAGATCAGCGCCACAGGACCCCTCTTCGGCAAGAAATACCCCGAGGCCCAGGGGGAGGCCCGGGCCCTGGAGGACGAGATCCTGGCCCGCTACGGCCTCAGGCGTGCGGACTTCGCCCTCAGGCGGGGGGCCAGGCGGCCCATACGGATTCCCCTGCAGGGGTGGAGCGTGGAGGAGGTTCCCGAGGGCCTATGGCTTTCCTTCTTCCTTCCCAAGGGCGCCTACGCCACGGGCCTCCTCAGGGAGGTGATGAAGGTGGAGGTGGACGCCCCGGAGGAGGAAGAAGCGCCGGGGGTGGGGTGAACCCTCCCCCGGTGTGGCCCAAGCCACAAGGAAGCCCTTAAAAGCGGTAGCCCACCTTCAGCTGGGCCGCCAGCTTGCCAGCCGCGACCCCCAGGTCTCCCCCAAGGAAGAGCGGGGCCCCCAGGGTGGCCTTCAGGTCGTACTCGGCGTCTGCCCGGAAGTAGAGGCCGGTGTTGGCGAACTGGAAGCCAGGAATGGCTACCCCAAACCCCACCCCTCCCCTCAGGTCCTCGGCCAGGGGGTAGAGGTAGCGGAGAAGAAAGGCCCCGTTCCAGTTACCGTTCACGTCGTAGGCCAGGCTCAAGGCGGGCCGCACCTCCCCCAAGGGCAGCTGGAAGAGCTGGCAGTGCCAGGAGACCTCCAGGCCAAAGCCCTGGGTCCCGCCGATGGCGGCGGCGGAAGGCTTGAGGCCTTCTATGGAAAGCTGGGCCGAGGCCAGGCCCGAAACCACCAACAAAAGGGCGAGCAGCTTTCTCATAGCTCACCTCCTGGGGCCATCCTAGCAGAGCCGAAGGCCCGGAGCAAGGCCGCGGTTAGGCTGTCCCCAGGAAAGACCCGGAACCCCCTCTCCGCCAGCACCTTCCCCACCGCCTCCCCCACCCCCCGGACCAGGATGGGAGGGGAACCCAGGTTGAGCATGGTCAGGAAGCCCGCCGTATACTCCGCGAGCTCCTCCGGGGTCAAGGGAGGCCCCCCGGTGCGCCCGTGGCCGGGGAGGTCCAGGAGGTAGAAGGCGTAGCCCTGGGGAAGCTCCGAAGGCCAAAGGGCTGCTTCCTCCGCCAGGAGGACCACCGCGGGGCCCTTCCCCACCCGGTCGAAGACCAGGTTCAGGCCGTAGAGGTGCAGGTACCCGGTGCGCCTCACCACGCCAGACCCCCGGGAAGGGGACGGAAGGCTTCCCCGGACAGAAAATCCCGGACCAGATCCAAGACCTCTTCAGGAGCCTCCCAGGGCACCAGATGCCCCGCCCCTTCCACCGTAAAGCGCAGGGCCTCCCCCTTGGCAAAGTCCACCGCCTCCTGGCCGTAGAGGGGAGGGGTGAAGGCGTCCAGGGCCCCCTGGACCACCAAGACCCGGGCCTCCGTGCCCCGAAGCCAGCGGCGTTCGTCCCCCAGGGCCTCCACCTGGGAAAGCCAGACCGCCACCCCCTCCGGGGAAAGCCCCTCCTTCCAGGCGGCGAAGATCTCCTCGCTACCCGCGCTCCTCGGGCCGAAGAAGAGGGCCCGCCCCACCCGGGCGAACCCCTCTACCCCCCCGCACTCCAGGGCGAAGCGCAAGGCGGAGAGCTTGGCGGCGAGGAGAGCATCCCTACGAAGAAGGGGCGAGAGGAGGACGAGGCTCTTGGCCCCCTCGCGGAAGGCCGCCTGCAAAGCGGCCAGGGCGCCCTCCCCAAAGGCCACCAGGTGCAGGCCCTCTTCTGAGGGGAGATCCTCCAAAAAACCAAGCCCCGCCGGGGGGGCCAAAAGCCCGGGAAAGAGGCGCACCTCGCCCACGCCCCCTTTATACTCCAGGGCATGGACCTGCAAGGCGTTCTGGGAAGGGAAACCCTGGACAGCACCCTGGGGGTGCGCTACCTGAAGCTGGAAAAGGAAGAAGTGGTGGCCGAGCTGGAGGTAGGGCCCAGGGTGCACCAGCCCTTCGGCTTCCTCCACGGGGGGGCCACGGTGGCCCTGGCGGAGAGCGTGGCCAGTATCGGGGGCTTCCTGAACTGCCCCCCGGGGCACGCCGCCTTCGGCCTGGAGATCAACTGCAACCACCTCCGCAAGAAGCAGGCGGGGGTCATCCGGGCGGTGGGAAAACCCCTCCACCTGGGCCGCACCACCCAGGTCTGGGAGGTGAAGGTCTACGACGAGGAGGGGAGGCTGTTGGCGGCAAGCCGCTGCACCCTGGCGGTGGTGCCCCTAGAACCAGGCCCTTAGCCAGCGGAGCCAGTTCCCCCCCAGGAAGCCCGCGTCCCCCAGGGCCCGGAGGTCCCGGTGGCGGTCCAGGCCCTGGGGCACCCCCTCCAGGCCAAACCCCCCGTCCCAGTCCGTGCCCAAGGCCACCCCTTCCGGGCCCAGGAGGGCTTCCGCGTGGGCCCTGTGGCGGAAGAACGCCTCCAGGGGAAGCCTGGGGTCCCCCCGCCGCCAACCGGGGTCCAAAAAGGCGTTGAAGGGAACCAGGCCCAAAACCCCACCCCGTTCCCCCAAGGCTTCCAGGAGCCGGTCGGAGAGGTGGCGGGGGGAAGGGACCAGGGCCCGGGCGTTGGCGTGGGTGGCGCAGACCGGACCCGAGAAGGCCTCGAGGGCCTGGAAGGCTGCCTCCTCCGCCAGGTGGGAGAGATCCAGGGCCATGCCCAGACCCTCCATCTCCCTTAGCAAGCCCTTGCCCGCCTCGGTGAGGGGGCCCTCCTCCGCATTGCCCCCGGCGTAGGCGTTCCCTGTGGCCCAGGTGAGGGAAAGGAGCCTCAGGCCCCGCTCCCTCAGGGGCAGAAGGTCCTCGGGGGAGGCCAGGGCATGGGCCCCCTCCAGGAGGAGGACGAGGCCCGGCACCCGGTCCTGGGGGAAGCGGCGGAGGTGGGCCTCCAGCTCCCTTGCCTCCCGCAAAAGCCGCACCAGGCCCCGGGCCTCCCAGTCCTCGTAGAGGTGGAGCTGGGCCCGGACCTCCTCCTGCCAGGCCTCGAGGCCCCCCTCCCTGGGGTCCACGAACAGGGTGGCGAAGGCCACGGCCACCCCCGCCTCCTTCAGGCTTTCCAGGGTCACCAGGGGGGTGTCGGGGTGGGGGTCCACCTCCCGGAGGCGGTCCAGGGGGAGGGTGAGGTCCCGCCCCAGGGCGCGGGCGCCGTAGGCCAGGTCCAGGTGGGCGTCCACCATGACGGGCTCCATGCCCGAACTCTACAATGAGGGGCGTGCGGCCCCATGACCTCCCCCCCCTCCCCGAGGCCCCCGGGGTCTACCTCTGGCGGCGGGGGGAGGAGGTCCTCTACGTGGGCAAGGCCAAAAACCTGAGGGCCCGGGTGCGAAGCTACTTCCACGGGGAGGGCAAAGCGGCCCGCATCGCCGAGGAGGCCACCGCCCTGGAGTTCATCGCCGCCCGGGACGAGGTGGAGGCCCTTCTGCTGGAGGCCAACCTCATCAAGGCCCACCGCCCCCCCTACAACGTCCTCCTCAAGGACGACAAGCACTACCCCTTCCTGAAGCTCACCCACGAGCCCTTCCCCACCCTCCTGGTGGTGCGGCGGGTGGAGGCGGACGGGGCCAGGTACTACGGCCCCTTCCCCGAGGCGGGGGCCCTAAGGCGCATCAAGACCCTGATCGACCGCCTTTTCCCCTTGCGCAAGAACTCCGGCTACCCCATGCGGAAGCGGCGCTACCCCTGTCTGAACCACAGCATGGGCCGCTGCCTGGCCCCCTGCGTGGGCCTGGCCGACCCCAAGGCCTACGGGGAGGTGGTGCGCCAGGTGGAGGCGGTGCTGGAGGGGAAGGTGGATGGGCTCCTGAGGGGGCTGGAAGCCAAGATGCGTGAAGCCGCACAGAGGTTAGAGTTTGAGCGGGCAGCGGAGATCCGGGATCAAATGGAGGCTCTAAGAGCTTTCTTCTCCACTGCCCAGCAAGCCTTTGACCCGGAGATAGGGGATCTGGACTTCTTGGGCTTGGCCCAGGCAGGGCCTTTGGCGGTGGTGCAGCTCTACCAGGTGCGCTCAGGGCGGATCCTGGGCCGCATCAGCCGGGTGGTGGAAAAGGAGGAAGCGAGCCCTGAGGAAATCCTCTGGGCCTTCCTGCGGGATTACTACCTGGAGGCTTCCCCCCTACCCCCCCTGGTCCTGCTGCCCTTCCCCCTGGAGGACCTGGAAGGACTGGCAGCCCTCCTTCACCGCCGCGCCGGACGGAGGGTGGAGCTGAGGGTGCCCCAAAGGGGAGAGAAAGCGCGGCTTCTGGAGCTGGCGGAGAAGAACGCCCGCCTGGTCCTGGAGACCGAGCTCAAGCAACGGGAAAGACGGGGGGACCACCCGGCCCTAAAGGCCCTACAGGAGATCCTGGGGCTATCCCAAAGGCCCTATCGCCTCGAGGGGTACGATGTAAGCCACCTCCAGGGGGAAGCCCGGGTCTTTTCCATGGCCGTCCTGGAGGGGGGTAGGGCCAAGAGGGCGGAGTACCGCAGGATGCGCCTGAAGGCGGGAAACGACGACTACGCCGCCATGGAGGAGGGGGTATACCGGCGCTTCACGGGAAGCCTAAAGGATCTGCCCCTCCCCGATCTCCTCCTGATCGATGGCGGGCTTGGCCAGGTGCGGGCAGCAGCCCGGGCTTTAGAAAGAGCAGGCCTGAGCCTCCCCCTGGTGGGCCTAGCCAAGAAGGAGGAGGTCCTCATCACCCAAGAGGGCCGGGAGATCCGCCTGCCCCTAACCCACCCTGCCCTCCAGCTCCTCATCCACCTGCGGGACGAGGCCCACCAAAACGGGCTCCGCTACCACCAAAAGCGGAGGAGCCAGGAGCTATTCCAGGTGCTTGCCGGCATACCCGGCATCGGGGAGACCCGCAAGCGCCTCCTCCTGGAGCGCTACGGGGGGCTTAAGGCTTTGAGGGAAGCCCCTTTGGAGGAGCTTGCCCGCCTGCCCGGCATGAACCGCAAGGTCGCAGAGGCTTTAAAAGCTGCCCTGGATGCCCCTGTTAAGGAAACTTGACCACCACTGGCCTGAGGCGATTCTCCCGGGTTCCGTCGCCCAGTTGCCCGTACCCATTCCTTCCCCAGGCATATAGGATTCCTTCCCCGGTCAGGGCCAGGCTATGGGCATCCCCAGCCGCGATGGCTACGACTCCTCTTAAACCCTCCACCCGGCGGGCCTCCATCCGCCCTTCCTGAGTACCGTCCCCCAGCTGACCGGACTCGTTGGCCCCTAAGGCCCACACCTCACCTTCCCGGGTCAGGCAAAGGAGGTGCTCCCGGCCCGCCGCCAAGGCCACTATTGGCGGCAAGCCTGCAAGCCGCTTTGGTGTAGCGGAATCCAGACCGAAGACATACACCGAGCCATCCCCCAAGAGGGCCGCACTGAAGCTACCCCCACCCACGGCCTGGACCACCCGGGATAAGCCCTCCACCGGCAAGGGCCGGGAGCGGGACTCCACCGTGCCGTCCCCCATCTGGCCTGAAAGGTTGGCCCCCCAAGCGTAAAGCTGCCCCTCGCGGGTGATGGCCAAGGAGTGGAAGTACCCCGCCACCACCGCCATTATCGGGGGAAGCCCCTGAACCCGCACCGGGGACTTCCGCATCTCGTAGGTGCCATCGCCTAGTTGGCCCTCCACGTTGGCCCCAGAGGCGTACACCACCCCGCCCTCCGCCAGAAAAAGGCTGTGCGCGTATCCTCCCGCCACGCCCACGATCCTGGGCAAGCCCTCCACGCGCACCGGCCGGCCTTGGCTGGCCAAGGAACCCAAGCCCAGCTGGCCCTCCTCGTTGCGGCCAAAGGCCAGCACCCTTCCCTCGGGGTCCAAGGCCAAGGTATGGGCTTCGCCCGCCGCCACGGCCACCACACCCTGCAGCAAAAGCACCGGGCGGTTACGATTTAAGAAGGTTCCGTCTCCCAGCTGGCCATGGTAGTTCCAGCCCCATCCCCACAAAGCGCCCAGTTTAACCACGCCTTGCTTAAGGAAGAGGCTATGCCCAGAGCCCGCCGCCAGCATGCCCTGGGAAAGGGCTACCCCCAGGAACAAGAGCGTTAACCCACCCCACCGTTGCCATCCCATTCTGATTCCCAGATTAACCAGCGTCGCCTAAACCCACCTTAAACACCTGGGGTAAGATAACCCCCTGATGGTGCGCCGCGCCCTGGAAGAGGCCATTCAAACCGCCCTTAAAGAGCTGGGCCTAGACCTCCGCCTCAAGGTGGCCAGGGCCCCCAAGGACAAGCCGGGGGACTACGGGGTACCCCTCTTCGCCCTGGCTAAGGAGCTAAGGAAACCCCCCCAGGCCATCGCCGAGGAGCTCAAGGCCCGCCTGGACCTTCCCCCTTTCGTGGAGGAAGTCATCCCCGTGGGGGGGTATTTGAACTTCCGCATCCGCACGGAAGATCTCCTCAAGGAGGCCCTGAGGCCCAAGGGGCCTCTGCCCAAGCGGGAGGGCCTGGTCCTCCTGGAGCACACCTCGGTGAACCCCAACAAGGAGCTCCACGTGGGCCACCTCAGGAACATCGCCCTGGGGGACAGCCTGGCCCGCATCCTGGCCTTCGCGGGCCGGGAGGTCCTGGTGCTGAACTACATCGACGACACCGGCCGCCAGGCGGCGGAAACCCTTTTCGCCCTAAGGCACTATGGCCTGGCGTGGGACGGGAAGGAGAAGTACGACCACTTCGCTGGAAGGGCCTACGTGCGCCTCCACCAGGACCCCGACTACGAGAAGCTTCAGGGGGAGATCGAAGAGGTGCTCCACGCCCTGGAGCGTGGGGAGCTGCGGGAGGAGGTGAACCGCATCCTCCTGGCCCAGATGGCCACCATGAAGGCCCTGAATGCTCATTACGACCTTCTGGTCTGGGAATCGGACATCGTGCGGGCTGGGCTTCTGGGCCAGGCTCTGGAAATCCTGGAACGAAGCCCCCACGTCTTCCGCCCCACCGAGGGCAAGTACACCGGGGCTTTGGTCATGGACGCAAGCCCCTTCATCCCCGGGCTGGAGGACCCCTACTTCGTCCTGGTGCGCTCCGGGGGGGCGGCCACCTACTACGCCAAGGACATCGCCTTCCAGTTCTGGAAGATGGGCCTCCTCCAGGGCCTCCCCTTCCGTTCCTACGAAAACCCCTACTACCCTGCCCTAAGGACCAGCGCCCCCGAGGGGGAGCCCTACACCCCAGCGGCCAAGGAAACCGTGAACGTCATCGACGTGCGCCAGAGCCACCCCCAGGCCCTGGTGCGGGCCGCCTTAGCCCTGGCGGGGAGGCCGGATCTGGCGGAAGGCGCCTTCCACCTGGCCTACGAGACCGTGCTCCTGGAGGGCAAGCAGATGTCGGGAAGGAAGGGCCTTTCGGTGAGCGTGGACGAGGTCCTGGAGGAGGCAGAGCGGCGGGCCCTCAAGGTCATCGAGGAGAAAAACCCCGGGCACCCCGCCAAGGAGGAGGCGGCCAGGATGGTGGCCCTGGGGGCCATCCGCTTCGCCATGGTGAAGACTGAGCCCAAAAAGCAGATCGACTTCCGCTACGCGGAGGCCCTTTCCTTCGAGGGGGACACCGGGCCCTACGTGCAGTACGCCCACGCCCGGGCCCACAGCATCCTGCGCAAGGCGGGGGAATGGGGCGGGGCGGACCTCGCCCAGGCCACCCCCTACGAGCGGGAGTTGGCCCTGGCCCTCCTGGACTTCGAGGAGGCGGTCCTGGAGGCGGCGGAGGAGAAGACCCCTCACCCCCTGGCCCAGTACCTCCTGGACCTGGCGGCCAGCTGGAACGCCTACTACCACGCCAAGGAAGGAGGCCAGGCCGCCACCCCGGTCCTCACCGCCCCCCCGGGCCTGAGGGAACTAAGGCTCAGCCTGGTCCGCAGCCTCCAGGAAACCCTCAGGGGGGGCCTTTCCCTCCTGGGCATCCCCGCCCCTGAGGTAATGTAGGGCCATGCGCTGGGGCCTTCTCCTCCTCCTTCCCCTCCTGGCCCTGGGCCAGCGGCTGGTCTCCCCCGAGGAGGTGGCCCGGAGCCAGGCCATCGCCCGGGCCCTGCCCGCGGTGGTCCGGGTGCAGGGCACCTCCCTGGCCCCGGGGGAGGGGGAGGTGGTGGGCACCGGCTTCTTCGTGAGCCCCTTCCGGGTGGTCACCAACTACCACGTGGTGCGGGACCTGGCGGACCTCACCGTGCGCCTCGCCGACGGGCGCACCTTCCCCGCGGAGCGCTTCGCCGTGGACCCGGGGATCGACATCGCCCTCCTCACGGTGCGGGGAGCCCAGGCCCCGGGGGTCCTAGCCTTCAGCCGCACCCCCACCCGCTCCCTGGTCCTGGGGATGGGGGTGGTGCTGGTGGGCTTTCCCTTCGGCCAGGGGCCCCTGGCCTCCTACGGCATCCTCTCGGGGATCGGCCCCCTCGAGGTCCCCACCCCCGACCCCAGCGTGGGGGCGGAGGTGGGGGAGTACCTCTTCACCGACGCCCCCCTCACCGTGGGCAACTCCGGCAGCCCCCTCATGAGCCTGCAGGGGGAGGTGATCGGGGTGGTGGCGGATGTGATCGGGGGACCCTCGGGGCTCGGGGGGATCGGGGTAGCGGTGCCGGGGGAGTTGGTGGCCCAAAGCGTCCAGGACCTGGAGCGCTTCGGTATCCCCCAGCGGGGCTGGCTGGGGGCGAGCCTCATCAGCCTGGACGAGCTGCCCCCCGTCCTCCTGCGGGCGGTGGGCCTCACCACCGCCCAGGGGGCCATGGTGGACCGGGTGGAGCCCGGGGGGCCTGCGGCCCGCGCCGGCCTCCGCGGGGCACAACGGGACGCCCAGGGGAGGCTTCTGGTCCTGGGGGACGTGATCCTGGCGGTAGACGGCCAGCCCGTCCAGGGCAAGGCCGAGGTGGTGCGCCTCATCGCCCGCTACCGCCCCGGGGACCGGGTGCGCCTCACCCTGTGGCGGGAGGGGCGCAGGCTGGAGGTCACCCTCACCATGGTGGCCCGGCCCCGCAGGTAGGACCTTGCGGGAAGACGGACCGCCGGTAAGGATATGGGCGTGTACATCGCCATCGAGGGCCCCATCGGCGCGGGCAAGACCACCTTGGCCCGGCTTCTGGCGGAGCGCCTGGGCGCGGAGCCCCTCCTGGAGGTGGTGGAGGAGAACCCCTTCCTGCCCCTCTTCTACGGGGATCCCAGGGGCTACGCCTTCAAGACCCAGGTCTTCTTCCTCCTCTCCCGCTACCGCCAGCTCGCCCCCCTCCGGGAAAGGCCCCTCTTCGGCGGGGTGGTGGCGGACTACCTCTTCGACAAGGACGCCATCTTCGCCAGCCTGAACCTCGAGGGCCCCGAGTGGGACCTCTACTTGGACCTCTACCGGGAGCTTTCCCCAAGGCTCCCCCCGCCGGACCTCACCGTCTACCTCAAGGCCCCGGTGCCCGTCCTCCTGGAGCGCATCAGGAAGCGGGGGCGTCCCTTCGAGAAGGGCATGGACCCCGGTTACCTGGAGGCCCTCTCCCAGGCCTACGAGCGCCACTTCGCCCGCTACCCCCACCCCCTCCTGGTCCTCCCCACGGAAGGGCTGGACTACACCGAGGCAGGCCCCCACCGGGAGCGGGTGGTGGAGCTGGTGCGGCAGCACCTCCCCCTCTAGCCATGTACCTGGCCATCGCCGGCAACATCGGGAGCGGCAAAAGCTCCCTCACCGCCCTCCTGGCGGAGGCCTTCGGCCTCCGGCCGGTGTACGAGGCGGTGAGCGAGAACCCCTACCTGGAGGACTTCTACCGGGAGATGGGGGCCTACGCCTTCCACTCCCAGGTCTTCTTCCTGGCCCGCAGGCTGCGCCAGCACCTCCTGGAGGTGAACGGGGCGAGGGCCGTGGTGCAGGACCGCACGGTCTACGAGGACGCCTTCGTCTTCGCCCAGAACCTGTACCGGGAGGGGCACCTGAAGGAGCGGGACTGGCGGACCTACCTGGACCTCTTCCACAGCGTGGCCCCGGCCCTGCGCAAGCCCGACCTCCTCATCTACCTGCGGGCAGACCTTCCCACCCTGCGGGAGCGCATCAGGAAGCGGGGGCGCCCCTTCGAGCAGAGCCTCCCCGACCGCTACCTCCTGGGCCTGAACGCCCTCTACGAGGAGCTCATCGCCTCCTGGGAGCTTTCCCCCGTCTACGTGGTGGAGGCGGACCGGGTAGACTTCGTGGAAAGGGCGGAAGACCGCGAGGCCATCATCGCCGCCCTGCGCTCCCGGATCCGGCCATGACCCTTGCAGAACTCTTCGCCCCCTTTGGCCTAAAGGCCCCACCCCTGGAGGTGCGGGGGATCGCCCTGGACTCGAGGCGGGTGGAGGAGGGCTTCGTCTTCGTGGCCGTGCCCGGAATACCCCTCCCCCACCGCAAGCCCCTGGACGGGCACGACTTCATCCCGGAGGCCCTCAAAAGGGGCGCCATCGCCGTGGTGGGGGAAAGGGCGCTCGCCCTTCCCGTGCCCTACCTGCGGGTAAGGGACGCCCGGGAGGCCTTGGCCCACCTCTCCCGGCGCCTCCACGGCGAGCCCGACCGGAGGCTGGCCCTCCTCGGCGTCACCGGCTCCAAGGGCAAGAGCACCACGGCCAGCCTCCTCCACCACCTCCTGCAGGCTGGCGGAGGAGGGGCCGCCCTCCTCTCCACCTTGGGCTTGCGCCTGGGGGAAGAGGCCCGCCCCCCCTTGGGCCACTTCACCACCCCCGAGGCCCCCGAGGTCTACGCCTTCTTGCGGGAGGCGGCGGACCGGGGCCTGAAGGCGGGGGTCCTGGAGGTCAGTAGCCACGCCCTGGCCCTCAAGCGGGTGGAAGGCCTCACCTTCCGGATCGGGGTTTTCGTGAGCTTCTACCCCGACGACCACCTGGACTTCCACGGCACCCCGGAGGCCTACTTCGGGGCCAAAGCCCTCCTGGTGGAGCGGGCGGAGCTTGCGGTCCTGAACGCCGCCCTACCCCACCTGGAGCGCCTCCGGGCGCGGCCCCACCTCCTCTTCGGGCCCGGGGGGGAGGTCTGGGGGGAGGGCCTGCGGGAGGAGGCGGGGGGCCTCCGCTTCACCCTCCACACCCCCTGGGGCTCGGGGGAGGCCTTCTTGCCCATGCTGGGGGCCTACAACCTGGAAAACGCCCTGGCGGCCAGCGCCGCCGCCCTGGCCCATGGGCTGCCCCTGGAGGGGGTCCTCGAGGGCCTCGCCACCTTCAGGGGGGTGCCGGGGCGGATGGAGGTGGTGCAGAAGGAGCCCTTCCGGGTGGTCATCGACTTCGCCCACACGGGGAAGAGCCTGGAAGCCGCCCTGAAAACCCTGCGGGCCACCACCCGGGGAAGGCTTCTCCTGGTGGTGGGGGCGGCGGGGGAGCGGGACCCGAGGCGGCGGGAGGACATTGGGCGGGTGGCGGCCAGGCTTGCCGACAAGGCCTTCTTCACCGAGGAAGACCACCGCACGGAGGACCTGGGGGGCATCCTGCAGGCCCTGGCCCAGGCGGCGGAGCGGGAAGGGGGCACCTACGAGCTCGTCCCCGACCGCAAGGAGGCCATCTTCCGCGCCCTGGCCGAGGCCCAGGAGGGGGACACCGTGCTCCTCGCGGGCAAGGGGCACGAGCACACCCTGGAGCGGGGCACCCTGGCCCTCCCCTGGGACGAGAAGGCCGTGGCCCTCGAGGCCCTACGCGCCCTGGGCCACCTGGGCCAGGGGCCTGGCCCCGGGAAGGGGGGGCTCTAGGGCCTGAAGCCAGCGGGCGAAGGCCAAAAGACCCCTGCGGTACATGGCCTCCCGCTTTTCCCTCTTGCCAAGCCGCCCCTCCACCGGGGGCACCAGGCCCCAGTTGGCGTTCATGGGCTGGAAGTTCTCCGGGTTGGCCGTGGCCAGGAAGCGCACCAGCCCGCCCAGCAGGCTTTCCTCAGGCGGGACCACGGAAGGGAGGCCCAGGGCCCGCCGGGCGGCGTTCAGGCCCGCCAGAAACCCGGTGGCGGCGCTTTCCAAATACCCCTCCACCCCGGCCAGCACGCCAGCGGCAAAGAGGCCCGGGGCTTCCCGGAACTCCAGGGTCTCCCGGAGGAGAAGGGGGGCGTTCAGGTAGGTGTTGCGGTGCATGACCCCGTAGCGCACGATCTCGGCGTTCTCCAACCCCGGGATCATCTGGATGAGGCGCCTCTGCTCGGGCCACCTGAGCCCCGTCTGGAAGCCCACCAGGCTCCACATCCGCCCCGCCTTGTCCTCCTGCCTTAGCTGCACCACGGCGAAAGGCTCCTTCCCCGTCCTAGGGTCCTTGAGCCCCACGGGCTTCATGGGGCCAAAGAGGAGGGTCCCGTAGCCCCGGCGGGCCAGCTCCTCCACGGGCACGCAGGCCTCAAAGTACTGGAGGTTTTCCCATTCATGGGGGGTGTGCCGCTGGGCCTCGAGGAGGGCCTGGTAAAAGCGGCGGTACTCCTCCTCCGTGAGGGGGCAGTTGAGGTAGTCCGCCTCCTGGGCGTAGCGCCCGGCGCGGAAGCACTTCGTGAGGTCGATGCCCTCGTGGAGGACGATGGGGCTTGCCGCGTCGTAGTAGGCCAGGAAGTGGTCGCCAAAGCGGCGCTTGATGGCCTCGGAAAGGGCGTCCGAGGTGAGGGGCCCCGTGGCCAGGAGGGTGATCCCAGAGGGGATTTCCGCCACCTCCTCCCGCACCACCTCCACCAGGGGGTGCCCCGTAAGCCGCTCGGTGATGTACCGGCTGAACTCCTCCCGGTCCACGGCCAAGGCCCCCCCTGCGGGCACCCGGGCCCTCTCCGCCGCCTCCAGGATGAGGCTTCCCGCCTGGCGCATCTCCGCCTGCAGGAGGCCCTTGGCGTTGGTGGGGCCTTCCCCGCCCAGGGAGTTGGAGCAGACGATCTCCGCCAAGCCCCCTGTGGCGTGGGCCGGGGTCATCCGCTTGGGGCGCATCTCCCAAAGGCGCACCGGCACCCCAAGCCGCGCCAGGGTCCAGGCGGCCTCGCTCCCCGCGAGGCCCCCGCCCACCACGTTCACCCGTTCCATCCCCAAAAGCTTAGCATCCGGCGGGCGGAGGAAAAAGNTCGGTTCCCCATCTTTATCTTTTTATCCCATTCAGCGTCTCACATGTGTCTGTCCAGGTTCAGGGCCTATAATGGCCCCATGGCGGTGCGGCACCGCTTCACGGTGGAGGAGGTCCTGGCCCTGGCCGACCTCCGGCCGGAAACCCGCTGGGAACTCCTGGCAGGGGAGGTCTACGAGATGGCCCCCTTCTCCAGCGCGCACGCGGGGCGGCTGGACTGGCTTTTACACCTTCTGGCGGGCCGGGTTCTGGGGAGGGCCCACCTCCGGGTGCAGAACCCCCTCTACCTCTCCCCGGAAAGCCCGCCCATCCCCCTGCCCGAGGCGGAACTCCTCTGGGAGCCTCCGTCGTGAGCCTGGCCAAGCGCATCGTCCCCTGCCTGGACGTCCACGCGGGGCGCGTGGTCAAGGGGGTGAACTTCGTGAACCTGCGGGACGCGGGCGACCCGGTGGAGGCCGCCCAGGCCTACGACGGGGCCGGGGCCGACGAGCTCGTCTTCCTGGACATCTCCGCCACCCACGAGGAGCGGGCCATCCTCCTCGAGGTGGTGGCCCAGGTGGCGGAAAGGGTCTTCATCCCCCTCGCCGTGGGGGGCGGGGTGCGCTCCCTGGAGGATGCCAGGAAGCTCCTCCTGGCCGGGGCCGACAAGGTGAGCGTGAACTCCGCGGCGGTGCGGCGTCCCGAGCTCATCCAGGAGCTTTCCGACCACTTCGGCGCCCAGGCGGTGGTCCTGGCCATCGACGCCCGCTGGAAGGGGGACTTCCCCGAGGTCCACATCGCCGGGGGGCGTATCCCCACGGGCCTCCACGCGGTGGAGTGGGCGGTGCGGGGAACCGAGCTTGGGGCCGGGGAGATCCTGCTCACCAGCATGGACCGGGACGGCACCAAGGAGGGCTACGACCTGAAGCTCACCCGGATGGTGGCCGAGGCGGTGAACGTGCCCGTGATCGCCAGCGGAGGGGCAGGGCGGAAGGAGCACTTCCTCGAGGCCTTCGCCGCCGGGGCCGAGGCCGCCTTGGCCGCCAGCGTCTTCCACTTCGGGGAGATCCCCATCCCCGAGCTCAAGGCCTACCTGGCGGAAAAGGGCGTGCACGTGCGCTTAGACTAGGGCCCATGGACCTGGGCGCGGTGCGCTTCGACGAGCGGGGCCTGGTCCCGGTGGTGGTACAGGACGCCCGCACCGGGGAGGTCCTGACCCTGGCCTACGCCAACCGGGAAGCCCTGGAAGAAACCCTGAGGACGCGGCGGAGCACCTTCTTTAGCCGCAGCCGCCAGGCCCTCTGGCGCAAGGGGGAAACCTCCGGCCACACCCAGGAGGTGGTGGAGGTCCTCCTGGACTGCGACGGGGACGCGGTGGTCTACCGGGTGATCCCCAAGGGCCCCGCCTGCCACACCGGGGAAAGGAGCTGCTTCCACCATCCCCTCCTCCCCGGGGAGCCCGACCTGGGCTTCGTGCTGGGCCAGGTCTACGCCACCATCCAGGAGCGCCTGAAGACCCTCCCCGAGGGAAGCTACGTGGCCCGGCTCCACCGGGCGGGCCTGGACCGCATCCTGAAGAAGATCGGGGAGGAGGCGGGGGAGGTGATCCTGGCCGCCAAGAACGGGAACCCCGAGGAGGTGCGCCACGAGGTCAGCGACCTCCTCTTCCACCTCCTCCTGGTCCTGGCGGAGCTGGGCTTGGGGCCGGAGGACCTGGCCCAGACCCTCTGGGCGCGGCACCGCCCCTCAGGACCGGAGGACTTGCCTTCCAGCTGAGGCCCGGCGGCCAGAGGTGGCCCAAGGAAGGCCAGGGGGGAAACCACGAGGGGGCATTTAGCCCTTTTGGGGCCCCCGTCGTGGCCTGCGCCACGACGGGGCATCCAGCCAGAGGCGGCCCTCCAGGCGCAGCCCCTCCCAGAGGAGCCGGGCCCACCCCAGGAGGTAGGCCCCAAGGCCCCTTCGCCGCAAGCGCCGGAGGTAACGGCGCCTCAGGCGGAGGAAGCGCCCCCGGGCGGCCTTCCGGTAATGCTCGGGTCCCTCAGGCACAAGGGCGGCCATGCCGCCATCATAACCCGAGCCCTTATGATGGAACCATGGAAATCGAGCGCCGGCTGGTCCTCGAGGTGGTGCGGGTCACGGAGCAGGCCGCCCTGGCGGCAAGCCGCCTGGCGGGCAAGGGGGACAAGGAGGCCGTGGACGAAGCGGGCACCGAGGCCATGCGCCGGGTGCTGAACGAGCTGCCCATACGGGGCACCGTGGTCATCGGCGAGGGGGAGATGGACGAGGCCCCCATGCTCTACATCGGGGAGGTGCTGGGCCAGGGTGGGGCGGAGGTGGACATCGCCGTGGACCCGGTGGAGGGCACCACCACCGCCGCCAAGGGCCTGCCCAACGCCGTAACCGTCATCGCCCTGAGCGAGAAGGGGGGGCTCTTCCACGCCCCCGACATGTACATGGAAAAGCTCATCGTCCCCCCGCCCGCCGCCGGGCTCGTGGACCTCACCTGGCCCGTCCCTGCCAACCTCAAGGCCCTGGCCCTGGCCCTGCAGCGCTCCGTGGAGGACCTGGTGATCGTGGTCCTGGACCGCCCCCGCCACGAAAGGCTCATCCGGGAGATCCGGGAGGCGGGGGCACGGGTGAAGCTCATCTCCGACGGGGACGTGATCGCCGCCCTAGCCGCAGCCATAAGGGGCACAGGGGTGCATGCGGTGATGGGCATCGGCGGGGCCCCGGAAGGGGTCCTGGCCGCCGCCGCCCTGAAGTGCCTGGGGGGGGAGATCCAGGCCCGCTTCGCCCCGCAAGACGAGGAGGAAAGGGCCCGCCTAAGGGCCATGGGCGGGGACGAAAACCGGGTCTACCGCACGGAGGACCTGGCCCCGGGCAGGGAGATCGTCTTCGCCGCCACCGGGATTACGGACGGGGACATCCTCCAGGGAGTGCGCTTCTTCGGGGGCGGGGCTCGGACCCACTCCATCGTCATGGGCCACGCCACCCGGGTGGTGCGCTTCATCGACTCCATCCACCTCTTCGAAACGGGCGCCCGGGTCACCATCCGCGTGTAGACTAAGGGCGTGCCCCGGAGGTACACCGAAGAGGAGGCCCTTAGGCTGGCCCTGGAGTTCTTCCAAGGGGACGAGCTAAGGGCTTCCGTCTTCCTAAACCGCTACGCCCTGAAGGACCCCGAAGGAAGGCTCCTGGAGGCCACCCCGGAGGAGATGTGGCGGCGTCTGGCCCAAGGGGCCGCCCGGGTGGAGAAGGGGGCCAAGCGGGAGTTTTTGTGGCTCTTCTCCGATTTCCGCTTCGTCCCCGGGGGGCGCATCCTCTTCGGCCTGGGCAACTGGCGCCGGTCCACCCTCTTCAACTGCTACTACATCCCCATCCGGGAGGACTCGGTCCGGGGCATCACCCGCTTCCTGGACGAGGCCGCCCGCACCTTCGCCTACGGGGGCGGGGTGGGCACCAACGCCGACGCCCTAAGGCCTAAGGGGGCTAAGGTGGGGAACGCCGGGGTGGAAAGCTCGGGGGCGGTGAGCTTCATGGAGCTCTTCTCCACCCTGGCCGGGGTCATGGGGGCGAGCGGCGGCCGGCGAGGGGCCCTAATGCTCACCTTCTCCGACCGGCATCCCGACCTCCTGGACTTCCTCCGGGCCAAAACCGACCCGGAAAGGAGCCGGGTGCGCCACGCCAACCTCTCCCTAAGGGCCACGGACCGCTTCCTGGAAGCCGCCATGGCGGACGAACCCTGGACGCTTTCCTTCACCACACCCCGGGAGCATATAGCCCGTACCCTCCGGGCCAGGGAAGCCTGGGACCTCCTGGTGGAGGCCGCCTGGGCCAGCGCCGAGCCCGGCCTCCTCTTCTGGGATCGGGTGAAGGGCTGGGCCACGGCCCAGTACGGGGGGATGGAGGTGGAGGGGGTCAACGTCTGCGGGGAGGTTCCCATGGAGCCCTATGGGGCCTGCAACCTGGGAAGCCTGAACCTGGCGGCCTTCGTGCGGGCGCCCTTCCGGGAGGAGGCCCGGCTGGACTTCGCCGGGCTGGAGGAGGCCGCCGCCTTAGCGGTGCGCTTTCTGGACGCGGTGGTGGACCTCGGGAAAAACCGCCATCCTCTGAGGGCCCAGAGGGAGGCCTCCCTGAGAAGCCGCCGGATCGGCCTCGGGATCATGGGCCTGGCGGACGCCCTGGCCATGTTGGGCTTACCCTATGGTTCGGAGAAAAGCCTAAGGTTTGCGGAAGAGGCCATGCGCCGCATCAAGGAGGCCGCCTACCGGGAAAGCAGCCGCCTGGCCCGGGAACAGGGCCCCTTCCCCGCCTTCGACCCCGAGGCGCACCTCCAAAGCCCCTTCATCCAGGCCCTCCCGGAAGACCTCGTGCGGGAGGTGGAGAAGGGCTTGCGCAACGCCGCCCTCCTCTCCATCGCCCCCACGGGTTCCATCTCCATCCTGGCCGGGGTGACGAGCGGCATCGAACCCATCTTCGCCCTCACCTACCTGCGCCACGCCGGGGGACAGGCCTTCCTGGCGGAGCACCCCCTCCTCCGGCGCTACCAGAAGGAGCGGGGCGGGGAGGTACCCCCCTGGCCCACCGCCTACAGCGTGGACCCCTTCGGGCGGGTTCGGCTCCAGGCCGCCCTCCAGCGCCACGTGGACCAGAGCATCTCCTCCACGGTGAACCTGCCCCGGGAAACCCCCAAGGAGGTGGTGGAAAGGCTTTTCCTCACCGCCTGGAAGGAGGGGTGCAAGGGGATCACCGTCTTCCGGGAAGGAAGCCGGGAGGAGGTCCTGAAGCCCCTGCCCCCGGTGGGGGTCTGCACCTTCTGCCAGACGGCATGACCCGCTACCGCATCGCCACCCGGCCCTACCTCCCCTACCCCGGGGAGAGGGTGGCCCGCCGGAAGGGCCTGGGGGGGGAGTTTTACGAGCTTCGCCCCTACGCTTCGGGGGACGAGGTAAGGCGGGTCCACTGGCGGGCTTATGCCAAGACGGGAAGGCTCTACACCCGGGTGGAGACCGCCCCGGAAAGGGGCCGCTTCCGCCTCTTCCTGGACGAAAGCGAAAGCATGCGCCTCCACGGCAAGCTCCCCTACGCGGAAGGGGTGGCAAGGCTCCTCCTCCGGATCGCCCGCCAGGAAGACCCCCTGGCCCGGCTCCTCCGGGGAAAGCCGGGGGAATGGCCCCCAGGGCGGGGCACCCTGGTCCTCCTCACCGACGGCCTGGACCCCCTGCCCTGGGCCAGGGTCCTCCCCCGCCGGGTGGTGCTGGTGCAGGTGCTTTCCCCCCTGGAGCTCAACCCGCCCCTGGAGGAGGTGCTTTTGCGGGACGTGGAGAGCGGGGAAAGCCTCCCCGTGGGGCCGGAGGAGGTTAGGGCCTACAGGGAGGCCCTGGCCGCCCACCTCCGGGCCCTCCGCTTGCTGGCCCTTCTCCGGGGGCGGTACGCCCTCCTCAAGGTGGGGGAGCCCCCCCTCCCCGCCCTTCTCCGGCAAGGGGTACTGGAGCCCCTCTAGGGGGTGCTCAGGCGAACTCCCCCAGGCCCAGGGCCTGCAGGCGGGCCGGGTCCACCCCGCCTTCCCACCCCGCAAGCCGCCAGTAGACCCGAACCCCCTCCTGGAAGGCCCCGGGGTCCAGATGGGCCTCGAGGTTGCCCTGACGGAACGGCTGGAAGAAGCGCTCGGGGAGGCGGTCCTCCTCCGGGCCAATCCCTTCCCGCAGGTTGAAAAGCCGGGTGAGCTGCAGGGTCCTCTCCCCCACCGAAAGCATCTCCTCTGGAGTAAAGCGCCAGCCCGTGGCGGCGTAAAGGGCCTCCCGCCACTCCTCCGGGGTCCAGGGGACGAAGTCGCACATGACCAGGCTGTTGACGAAGCCCCGCTCGCGGGTCTTGGTCCAGAGCATGCGCACCTTGGCCTCGGAGAGGTCCTCTATGGGCAGGGGCTGGAAGTCCTCCCCGTAGAAGCGGAGCTCCTTCAGGGCCTTCCCCTCCTTGGCGAAGGCGGTGTCGTGGAGGTTGTGGTTGTGGTCCGCCCCCGTGGGGCTCACCGCGTAGCCCACCCCCAGGGCCCGCTTGAAGCGGGGGTCGTGCATGGGCACCTCCTGGCCCTTCACCTGCATGGCCAGCTCCGGGTGGCCTATGGCCTCCGCCAGGCGCCTCGCCCCCTGGGCCAGGAGTTCCCCGAGCCGCCCCTCCTTTCGGGCCAGTTTCTCAATGGCGGCGATGAGGGCGTCCCCGTTGCCAAAGCGGAGGCCCAACCCCTCGTCGTCCAGGTAGCCCCGTTCCGCCGCCTCCATGGCACAGGCGACGGTCACCCCCACCCCGATCACGTCCAGGCCGTACTGGTTGCAGAGGGTGTTGGCCTTGGTGACCGCGTAGGGGTCCACCACCCCGCAGGTGGAGCCCAGGGCCCCCAGGCCCTCGTACTCGGGCCCCCCGTACTCCGGGCGCACGTCGTGCTTGCCCGTGCCCTCGATCCTCACCACCTGCTTGCAGCGGATGGCGCAGGCGTAGCAGGTATCCCGGCCGATGCGGATGCCCAGGGCATCCAGGCTGGTGCCGTCCAGGGCCTCGGCCCCCTCCAGGTACCCGTCCAGGAAGTTATGGCTGGGGAGCACCCCCCGCAGGTTGAAGGGCTTCACCGTGCCCACGGTGCCCATGGTGACCAGGCCCGCGGCCCGCTCCATGCGCTCCTTGGCCATGCGGCGGGCGAGCTCCTTGAGGAGGGCGGGATCGTGGTAGGCGGGGAGGGTTTCCTTCCGGGCCCGGGCGGAAACGGCCTTGAGGCGCTTGGCCCCCATCACCGCCCCCAGGCCGCCGCGGCCCGCGAAGTGGGCCAGGTCGTGGATCACGTTGGCGGTGAGGACCCGATTCTCCCCGGCGATCCCGATCTGGGCGATGCGGGTGTTCCCCCCGTGGGCCTCCTTGAGGAGGGCCTCCACCTCCAGGGGGTCCTGGCCCCAGAGGTGGAAGGCGGGGTGGAGGGACACCTCCCCCCCTTCCGCGTGCAGGTAGACGGGCTCCGCTGCCCGCCCCAGGACCACCAGGGCGTCCAGGCCAGCGTTCTTGAGCTCGGCCCCGAAGAAGCCTCCCCCCTCCGCGTCCCCGTACCCCCCGGTGAGGGGGCTCTTGGCGGCCACGGTGTTCCGCCCCGAGCCGGAGATGGGGGTGCCGGTGAGGACCCCGGGGGCGAAGACCAGGGCGTTCTCCGGCCCCAGGGGGTCTGCCCCCTGGGGCACGTGCCGGAGGAGGAGGTAGGCGGCCAGGGCCCGCCCCCCAAGGAACCTCCGCCAGAAGGCCTCCCCATAGCTCTCGTACCAGATGCGCCCCGTGGAGAGGTCCACGAAGGCCACGCGGTCGTGGTAACCCTCGGGCATGGGCCCATGCTACCCCATCCGGTAAGATGCCTGCCGTGTGGACCCTGACCCTGGACACCGCCACCCCCTACCTCGCCCTAGGCCTGTTCCGGGGGGAGGAGGGGGTGGGCAGGGTGGTGCGGGTGGAGAGGCGGCACGAGGAGGCCCTCTTCCCCCTTTTGGATGATCTCCTCGCCGAGGTAGGGGCGCGGAAGGAGGAGATCGGCGCGCTTGTCCTGGGAGAAGGGCCGGGCTCCTACACCGGCCTCCGCATCGCCCTGGCGGCGGGCCTGGGCGTGGCCCTGGCCCAGGGGGCCAGGGTCTACGGGGTGAACTCCCTCCTCGCCGCCTGCTGGCCTTACCTGGAGGAAAGCGGTCCCCCCCTCACCCCCCTCTTCACCGCCCGGAACCGCCTCTACTACGGGGCCACCTACACCAGGCAGGGGGGAAGGCCCCTGGAGCTTCTCCCTCCCGGGAAGCTGCGGGCGGAGGAGCTTCCCCCCACGGGCCTTCTCCTGGACCCGCCCCCGGACCCCCGGGCCCTCTACGAGCTCCTGCCCTTCGCCCGGGAGGGGGTGGAGCCCCTCTACCTTTGAGCCGCCCCGCGGGGATCCCGTTTCCGTAGAGGTCCCGGCACCGGGGGTGGGCGGGAACCGCCGGGGCGGCCTCAGTCGGCGGCCACCCCCTGAAGGGGCTGGGCGGGCAGGGGCTCCCGGAAGGGGAGGCCCTGCAGGGTCTGCGCCATGAGGACCAGGTTCTCCCCGGCCACCTGGGCGTCCTCTGCCAGCTCGGGGTCTTCCTCGAGGCTCACCAGATCCCGCCGGTGGGCGTAGACCAGGCCCAGGGGGGCCAGGACGAAGCCCATGTAGGTGAGGGGCAGGAGCATCTGGGCAAGGGCCTGGCTGGCCCCCTCCTCCTCGGCCACCGCCAGGAGGGCCATGGGCTTGCCCAGGTTCAGGAGGCCCCGGTTCTCCATGGAGGTCATGCGCTCCAAGAGGGCCTTCATCCGGGCGGAGACGCTGAACCAGTAGACCGGGGTGGCGAAGACCACGGCGTCGGCGTTCAGGATCCTCTCCGCCACCCTGCCGAACCCGTCCCACGGCCCCTGGACGCAGGTCTCGGGGCCGCAGGAGGCGGGGTCCACGGAGTAGTTCCCCGCGCAGAAGGGAAAGGGATGCCTGACGAGGTCCAGGCGCTCGGTGAGGGCACCTTTGCGCCTGGCCGCCTCCAGCACCTTATCCAGAAGTTCTGCCGTAAAACCATCCGTCCGTACCGATGCGTTGACGCCGAGCACGCGTAAACCCATAAGTATCACCCACGCGCTACTCCGCGTTTATTGTAGCACGCGCACCTTAGGGCTGCCAAGGGCCTGTAANCAGCGTCTCACATGTGTCTGTCCAGGTTCAGGGCCGGCCACAAACTCCCCCATCCCCTGGACCCGCACCGGGTAGCCCCTCAAGGTGCCCTCCCCCGCCACCGGCCCCTCCCAGTAGGCCACCCGGGTGGTACGGGAGAGGATCTCCCCTTCGGGGAAGAGGGGGCGGAGGGTGAGGTCCAGGCCCGGACCCAGGAGCCGCCAGGCCAGGGTGAAGGTCCGGCCCGAGGGGCTGGTCCAGGCCTCCAGAGGGAGAAACTCCAGCTGCCAGGCCTCCACCCGCCCCAGGGGGTCCACCCGGCTCCCCAGCACCTGGACCACCCGGCCCTCCCGGTCCCGCACCCGGTAGGCCATGAGCTCGGAGCCGTCGGAGAGGTGCAGGCCGAACCAGTCCCAGGTGGCGGAAAGCCCGGAAAGCTGCTCCCCCCACTGGTGGTCCAGCCAGACCTCCCACCGGGCCTCTTCGCCACGGATGCGGCCCGAGGCCACAGCCCGGGTGTAGGACTGGTAGTACATCCGCCCCGTGGCCTCGGTGCCCGAGTAGCCGGGGGGATGGACCACGGGGGGCTTCAGGGGAAGGAAGGCGAGGTCCACGGGGCCGGCCAGGAGGCGGAAGCCCTCCCCCTCCCTATAGAACCGCCAACCGGAGACCTCCAGGTAAGGGCCCGGTTCCGCCCGGCCCCGGGGGGCCAGGAGGTCCTGGTCCGCCACCTCCAGGAAAAGCCTCTCCCCCGTGCGCAGGTCGGTGAGGGCCAGGTGGGCGGCGTGGAAGGCCCCGAAGAGGCTTCCGGGAAGGCCCAGGATGCGGAAGGAGGGGGGCGCGTAGGCCTTGAAGAAGGCGAAGTGGAAGGCGTAGGGCTCGGCCCAGCCCGAGGCGTACCACCACTCCAAGGGAGCGGGCTTGGGGTCCCAGTCCTGGGGGTCGGGAAGCCTCTGGGGGTCCACCCCCAGAAGGGCCGGGGCGCAGGCGGCGAGGAGGAGGGGCAGGAGGAGAAGGGGGCGCATGCCCTAAGCCTAGTCCGCGTCCCTCAGGGGAATGTTGGCCCGCTTCCAGGCCGAAGACCACGCCTCGAGGCTTGACGGCAAGGGGCCACCCCCCTAGGTTGGTGAAGGGTGTACAGGGGAGCCCGCCTGCCGCCGAACCCCCGCCCCCTGGCCGGGGTGGGGCCTTGAAGGGCGTCCTGCCCCCGGCCTTCTGGCTCCTGGCCCTGAACAACCTCTTCGTGGGGGGCATGGTGGGGCTGGAGCGGACGGTGCTTCCCCTTCTGGCCGCGGAGGTCTACGGGCTCCAGACCGGGGTGGCCGTGGGGGCCTTCATCGCTTCCTTCGGCCTGGCCAAAGCCCTTTTCAACCTCCTCGCCGGCCTTCTGGCCGACCGGATGGGGCGCAGGGGGGTGCTGATCCTGGGCTGGCTCTTCGGCCTGCCCGTGCCTCCCCTCCTCATCCTCGCCCCCACCTGGGACTGGGTCGTCGCCGCCAACGCGCTCCTGGGGATCAACCAGGCCCTCGCCTGGTCCATGACCGTGAACATGATGGTGGACCTGGTCCCGCCCCACCGCCGGGGGGTCGCCGCCGGGGTCAACGAGTTCGCGGGCTACCTGGGGGTGAGCCTCCTGGCCTTCCTCACCGGCCTGTTGGCCTCCACCTACAGCCTCAAGCCCATCCCCTTCTACCTGGGGGTGGGGGTGGCCCTGGCCGGCCTGGGCCTGGCCCTGGCGGTTCCGGAGACCCGCAGGCCCCCCGCCCCTACCCCCTTGGGCTGGGTGCCCGGGGTGGGGCTTCCCTCCCTGCTCGGCCTCCTCACCAACCTCAAGGACGGCCTGGCCTGGCTGCTCCTGCCCCTCCTCCTTTCCGCCCGGGGACTCTCCCCCGCCGAGATCGGGGGGGTGGCGGGCCTCTACCCCCTGGCCTGGGCCCTGGGGCAACCCCTCTTTGGCCCCCTTTCCGACCGCCTGGGCCGCCGCCCCCTCATCCTCGGGGGAATGGCCCTGCAGGGGCTCGGCCTCCTCCTCCTGGGCGTGGAGCCCCCGGGGGCAGCCCTCCTGGCCGCCCTCCTGCTGGGTCTGGGCACCGCCATGGCCTACCCCACCCTGATCGCCCATGTGGCCGACCGCGCGCCCCCGGAAAAGCGGGCCACCGCCTTGGGCCAGTACCGCTTCTTCCGCGACGGGGGGTATGTCTTGGGGGCGACCCTCGCCGGGCTCGGCCTGGCCAACCCCGCCGTGGTCCTCCCCCTCGCAGGGTTGGGCTTCCTGGGCGTGGTCCTCTGGGTCCGGGGCCGCCTCTGAAGGCGGCTTAAGCTGGGGGCGTGACGGACACCCACGCCCACCTGGACTTCCTGGAGGAGGCGGAGCTCGCCGAGGCCAAGGCCCACCTCCCCGAGCTCAAGGCCGTCCTCACCCTGGGGGTGGACCCCAGCCGCTGGGAGAGGACCCTGAGCCTGGCGGAAGGGAACGTCTACGCCGCCGTGGGCCTCCACCCCACCTCCGCCCACCTCCTCTCCCCCGAGGTGGAGGAGGCCCTCAGGCACTACGCCCGCCACCCCCGGGTGCGGGCCATCGGGGAGGCGGGCCTGGACTACCACTGGACCCCCGAGACCCGGCCCGCCCAGCTCAAGGCCCTGGACTTCCAGGCGGCCCTGGCGGAGGCGCTGGGCCTCCCCCTGGTGCTGCACGTGCGCAGCAGGGATGGCCGGGCGGAGGAGGACCTGGCCGCCTGGCTCCTGGTCCATCGCCCCCAAAAGGTGGTCCTCCACGCCTTTGGCGGGCACCCGGCCCTGGAGGGGGCGGGCCTAAAGGTGGGGGCCTACTTCAGCTTCGCCGGTCCCCTCACCTACAGGAGGAACGGGGCCCTGCGGGAGGTGGCCCAGAGGCTCCCCCGGGAAAGGCTCCTGGTGGAGACCGACACCCCCT
The DNA here is from genome assembly GCF_004307015.1 of Thermus thermamylovorans. Taxonomy (NCBI): domain Bacteria; kingdom Thermotogati; phylum Deinococcota; class Deinococci; order Thermales; family Thermaceae; genus Thermus; species Thermus thermamylovorans. The sequence goes on along the minus strand of NZ_SIJL01000006.1, from coordinate 110,993 downwards.
TCCTCCCCCCGGAGCCCCACCGGGGAAGGCGGAACCTTCCCCACCTCGTGCGCCACACCTTGGAAAGGCTGGCGGCGGTGCGGGGGATGGATTTCGCCGAGGCCGAGGCCCTCACCGACGCCAACGCCAGGGCGCTTTTCCGCTTCCCGGGGCCCGGGGAGGGGGGGTGATGCCACCCTCCCCCCTGCCCCCAGGGGCCGGCCCCGGGCGGAAGCGGGCGCAAGCGCCCCGCCGTGGCTTGGGCTACGGCGGGGACCCAAGGGCGCCGGGGACGGGCTCCTTCGCCCCACGAGGCCACGCCCGCGCACGGACATTTGGCCGCCGGGCCCCTTTCTTGCGCCGGCGTCTAGCCCTCCAGCAGGTGCCGCAGGAAGACCCAGGCCAGGCCGAAGTAGACCATCACCCCCAGGAGGTCCATCACCGAGGTGATCACCGGGGCGCTCAGGGTGGCGGGGTCCCTCCCCAGCCGCTTGGCCAGGAAGGGGAGGGAAAGCCCCAGAAGGCTGCCCAAGACGGTGACGCTGAGCATGGCCAGCCCCACCACCAGCAGGACCTCCCCGAAGACGTCCTTGACGAAGAGGGAAAGGACCACCTTCAGGAGGGCCACGGCCACCCCCAGGGCCAGGGCCACGGGGATGTCCCGGCGGAGGAGCAGGAGGAAGTCCCTGAGCCTGGGCCGGACCTGGCCCAGGGCCAGGGCGCGGATGGCCAGGGTGGCCGCCTGGCTTCCCGTGTTCCCCCCCATGTCGATGATGGGGGCGATGAAGGCCGCCAGGATGATGGCCGCCTCCAGGATCTCTTCCTGGGCGGCCACGAAGGTGGAGGCGAACATGCCGAAGACCACCAGGAGGGCCAGCCACACGAACCGCCCCAGGAAGATCCGGCCCAGGGGGTCGTGGACCAGGTCGATGTCCTCCCCCTTAGGGGGCAGGCCCACCGTCCCCCCGTAGCGCACCACCCGCCGGGCCTCCTGCTCCTGCAGGAGGGCGAAGACCCGGCCCGCGTGGATCACCCCGAGGAGCCTCCCCTCCCGGTCCACCACGGGGAGGAGGTTCAGGCCCCGGTCCAGGAAGAGCCGGGCGGCCTCCTCCTCCCCCGCGTAGGCGGAGACGAAGACCTCCCCTCCCTCGGCCAACTCCCCCAGGGGCCTCCCCGGGGGGGCCTTGACCAGGCGGGAGAGGGGCACGTACCCCCGGTAGGCCCGGCCGGGGCCCAGGACGAAGACCACCTCCAGATCCTCGGGGTCCAGCTCCGAGGCCCGCACCCGCTCCAGGGCCTCCTCCGCCCGGGTCTCCTCGGGCAGGGCCAGGTAGGCGGGGTCCATAAGCCTCCCGGCGCTCCCCTCGGGAAAGCCCAGCACGTAGCTCACCCGCTCCCGGGCCTCCTGGGGAAGCTCCTGCAGGATCCGCTTCACCACCTTGGCCGGGAGCTCCCCGAGGAGCCAGGCCTGCTCCTCCGGGTCCATCTCCGCCAGGAGGTTGAGGATCTCCGGGTCGTCCAGGGCCCGCACCAGCTCCGTCTGCTCGTAGCGGTCCAGGGCCTCAAAGACCCTAAGGGCCTTCTCCTTGTCCAGAAGGCGGAAGGCCACGGCCCTTTCCTTGGGCTCCAGGTCCTGGAGCAGGGCCACGACCTCCTCCACCCCCATGGAAGCCAGGGCGATCTTCACCCGGTTCAGTTCCTTCCGCTCCAAGGTCTCCTTCAGGTTCACGGCGCACCTCTCCCTGCTTGCCCTCCCCGTGGGGGAGGTTTGGCTGGAAGCTCCTTAAGCCCTTGGCGGACCCCATCGCCCGCCGCCTCGAGAACCCCAGGGGGGCCGGGAAAGGGCTCGTTTTTGGGGAAGGCTAAGGGGCTGCCCCGGCCCCCAAGGCGAGGAGGATGGATCTACTCGGTCCTTCCACGAAACCTTTCACCTCCCTTGGAGGGCCAGCGGCCCAAAGGGCAGGCTAGCCCAAGGGGGCGGGGGCTGTCAACCCGCCCCTCCGTTCAGCACCCGCCAGCGCACCGCGCTCACCCCCCGCTCGATGCTGAGGCGGCCCGCCACCTCTTCCAGGAGGCGCTCCTGGCGCCCTCCCCCCACGAGCTCCGCCCGCAGGAGGAGGCGGCCGGGCTCGAGGTCGCTGGTCTCCAGAAGCCGGAGGTGGAGGGGGCTGTTCATCAGGGCCTGGACCAGGAGGACGCGCACGTGGGCCTCGTTCTCCGGGCGGCAGACCGCCTCCAGACCGTAGACCACCTCCAGCTCGGAGTCCCCCTTCCCCCCTCCCGGCCCCTCCAGGAGGCGGGCCAGGCGGCGCACCACCAGGTTGACGAAGAGGATGGCCAGGGCCCCGAGCCCCGCCTCCCCTAGGGGCACGGGGGCCCCGCCGCAGGGTAGCCCGGGGAGGCGGGGGGCGTCAACCTTGACCGGGAAGGGGCAACCCTCTAGACTTAGGGGCAACATGGGCCCTCGAGGGCGCCATAACGCCTGAACGGGGGGCAGGGCTCCCGGCCCCCCCGGCTCCTTGTGGCCGGGGGGGCTCGGGCGTAGAAGGGGGGAGGGATGCGCGTTCTGGTCAGGGACCTGAAGGGGCACGTGGGCGAGGAGGTGGAGCTCCTGGGCTTCCTCCACTGGCGGCGGGACCTGGGCAAGGTGCAGTTTCTGCTCCTCCGGGACCGGAGCGGCGTGGTCCAGGTGGTGACGGGAGGGCAGAGGCTACCCCTCCCCGAGTCCAGCCTCAGGGTGCGGGGAACCGTGGTGGCCAACGCCAAGGCCCCGGGGGGCCTCGAGGTCCAGGCCCGGGAGCTTGAGGTCCTCTCCCCCGCCCTGGAGCCCACCCCGGTGGAGATCCCCAAGGAGGAGTGGCGGGCCAGCCCCGACACCCTCCTGGAGTACCGCCACGTCACCCTAAGGGGGGAGAAGGCCCGCGCCCCCCTCAAGGTCCAGGCCGCCCTGGTGCGGGGCTTCCGCCGCTACCTGGACCGGCAGGACTTCACGGAGATCTTCACCCCCAAGGTGGTGCGGGCGGGGGCGGAAGGGGGCTCGGGCCTCTTCGGGGTGGACTATTTTGAAAAGCGGGCCTACCTGGCCCAGTCCCCCCAGCTTTACAAGCAGATCCTGGTGGGGGTCTTCGAGCGGGTGTACGAGGTGGCCCCCGTCTGGCGCATGGAGGAGCACAACACCAGCCGCCACCTGAACGAGTACCTCTCCCTGGACGTGGAGATGGGCTTTATCCAAGGGGAGGAAGACCTCATGCGGCTGGAGGAAGGGCTCCTGCAGGAGATGATGGAGGAGGCCCTGACGGGCGCCGGCAACGAGATCCGGCTCCTGGGGGCGGAGTGGCCCTCCTTCCCCAAGGAAATCCCCCGCCTCACCCACGCCGAGGCCCGGAAAATCCTGAAGGAGGAACTGGGCTACCCCGTGGGCCAGGACCTTTCCGAGGAGGCGGAGCGCCTCTTGGGCCAGTACGCCCAGGAGCGCTGGGGCACGGACTGGCTCTTCGTCACCCGCTACCCCCGCCCCCTCCGGCCCTTTTACACCTACCCGGAGGCGGACGGCACCACGAGGAGCTTCGACCTCCTCTTCCGCGGCCTGGAGATCACCTCCGGGGGCCAGAGGATCCACCGCCACCCGGACCTGGTGGAAAGCCTGAAGGCCAAGGGCATGGACCTCGAGGGCTTCCAAGGGTACCTGGAGGTCTTCAAGTACGGCATGCCCCCCCACGGGGGCTTCGCCATCGGGGCGGAAAGGCTCACCCAGAAGCTTTTGGGCCTGCCCAACGTGCGCTACGCCCGGGCCTTCCCCCGCGACCGGCACCGCCTCACGCCCTAGGCCCCACTGGGGCGTACGCCCCAGCGGCCAAGGAGCCGCCCCAAAGCCTGCCCCACCCTTGGGGCCCCCATCGCGGCTTGGGCCGCGATGGGGCACTTAGAACCGGTCGAAGAGGATGGCCCGCTTCACCTCCTCGATGAGCTGGGTCACGGGGATCTCCCGGGGGCAGGCCTCCGTGCAGTTGTAGGCGGTGCGGCAGCGCCAGACCCCGCTTCCCGAGCCCAGGGCCCTGAAGCGCTCCCTTTTGCCCCGGTCGCGGGAATCGAAGAGGAAGCGGTGGGCCTGGACGATGGCCGCCGGGCCCAGGTAGGCCCCGTTCACCCAGAAGACCGGGCAGCTGGTGGTGCAGCTGGCGCAGAGGATGCACTTGGTGCCCTGGTCAAACCGCTCCCGTTCCTCGGGGCTTTGCAGGCGCTCCCGGGCCGGGGGAGGGTCGTCGTTGATGAGGTAGGGCTTCACCGCCCGGTAGGCGGCGAAGAAGGGCTCCATGTCCACGATGAGGTCCTTTTCCACGGGCAGCCCCCGGATGGGCTCCACGGCGATCTGGCTCCCCAGGTCCTTCACCAGGGTCTTGCAGGCCAGGCGGTTTTTCCCGTTGATGAGCATGGCGTCGGAGCCGCAGATGCCGTGGCCGCAGCTGCGGCGGAAGGCCAGGGTGCCGTCCTGGCCCTCCTTCACCTTGTGCAGGAGGTCCAGGACCCGGTCGGTGGGCTCGGCCTCCACCTGGAAGGTCTGCCACTCGGGCCGCTTGTGCCGGGCGGGGTCGAAGCGGAGCACCTTGAGGGTCACCTGCATGGGGCCACCTCAGTAGACGCGGGCCTGGGGCTGGAAGCGGCCCAGGACCACGGGCTTGTAGCGGAAGGCCACCTTGCCGTCTTCCACCTTGTAGGCCAGGGTGTGCTTGAGCCAGTTGGCGTCGTCCCGCTCGGGGTAGTCCTCCCGGGCGTGGGCCCCCCGGGACTCGGTGCGGTTCAGGGCGGAGTGCACCAGGGCCTCGGAGACCTCCAGGAGATAGCCGAGCTCCAGGGCCTCGACGAGCTCGGTGTTGTAGGCCTCCCCCTTGTCCTGGAGGGCCACGTTCCGGTAGCGGTCCATGAGCTCCTTGAGGACCTCCACCTGCTTGGCCAATAGCTCCCCGGTGCGGAAGACCGAGGCGTGGTCCATCATGCTCTGCTGGAGCTCAGCCCGCAGGACGGCGACCTTCTCTTTGCCGGTGGAGTTCTTGAGGCGCTCGATGCGCTCGCGGCTTTCCCCCAGGTGGTCGGGCTTAAGCTCGTGGAAGTCCGCGTCCTTGGCGAAGCGGGCGGCGTGGATCCCCGCGCGGCGGCCGAAGACCACCAAATCCCCCAGGGAGTTGGTGCCCAGGCGGTTGGCCCCGTGCAGGCTCACGCAGGCCGCCTCCCCGGCGGCGTAGAGCCCGGGGACCACGGTGTTCTTCTCGTCCCGGATCACCTCCCCCCAAAGGGTGGTGGGGATGCCCCCCATGGCGTAGTGGGCGGTGGGCATCACCGGCACGGGCTCCTTCAGGGGGTCCACCCCCAGGTAGATGCGGCTGAACTCGGTGATGTCGGGGAGCTTCTTCTCGATCACCTCGGGGGGCAGGTGGGTGAGGTCCAGGAGGACGTGGTCCTTCCGGGGACCCACCCCCCGGCCCTCCCGCACCTCCAGGTACATGGCCCGGGCCACCAGGTCCCGGGGGGCCAGGTCCTTGATGGTGGGGGCGTAGCGCTCCATGAAGCGCTCCCCCAGGGCGTTCCGCAGGATCCCCCCTTCCCCCCGGGCCCCCTCGGTGAGGAGGATCCCCAAGGGGAAGAGGCCCGTGGGGTGGAACTGGTAGAACTCCATGTCCTCCAGGGGGAGCCCCTTGCGGTAGAGGATGGCCTGCAGGTCCCCGGTGAGGGTGTAGGCGTTGGAGGTCACCTTGTAGATGCGGCCGAAGCCCCCGGAGGCGACGACGATGGCCTTGGCCTGGAAGAGGTGGAGCTCCCCGGTGGCGAGCTCGTAGGCCACCAGCCCCTTGGCCACCCCGTCCTCCAGGATGACGTCGGTGACGTGGAACTCGTTGTAGAAGGTGATCCCCGCCTTCACGCACTGCTGGTAGAGGGTCTGGAGGATCATGTGCCCGGTGCGGTCGGCGGCGTGGGCCGCCCGGTGCACCGGGGCCTTGCCCCAGTCCTTGGTGTGGCCCCCAAAGCGGCGCTGGGCGATCCTCCCGTTGGGAAGGCGGTCGAAGGGGAGGCCCATGTGCTCCAGTTCCAAGACGGCCTCGATCACCTCCTTGGCGAAGACCTCGGCAGCGTCCTGGTCGGTGAGGTAGTCCCCCCCCTTCACCGTGTCGAACATGTGCCACTCCCAGTGGTCCTCCTCCACGTTGCCCAGGGCAGCCCCGATGCCCCCTTGGGCCGCGCCGGTGTGGCTGCGGGTGGGGTAGAGCTTGGTCACCACCGCCACGTCCGCGCCCTCCTTGGCCGCATAAAGGGCGGTGGCGAGGCCCGCCCCGCCCGCGCCCACCACGATCACCCCGTGCCGGATCACCATGCTAGTTCACCCCGAAGTCGTGGTTGAAGAGGGAGAGGCTGCCCAGGAAGAAGATGAAGGCCAGGAGGGAGTAGGCCACCACCTTGGTCCAGAAGCGCTTCACCGGGTCCCGCACCCAGTCGTCCAGCACGTAGCGGAGGCCGTTGCCGCCGTGCAGGAGGGCCAGGGCCAGGATGAGCCAGTCGTACACCTTCCAGGTGGTCTGGGAGAGTCTCTGGGCCACGTAGTCGTAGTCGATCTTGTTGAGGTCCATGATGACGGCGTTCATCCACATGTGGCCGATGAGCAGGAAGACCAGGACCACCCCGGAGATGCGCATGAAGACCCACCAGTAGAGCTCCAGGCTGCTGCCGGCCTCGAGCCTCGCCTCCTCATAGCGCTTGGACTTAATCGCCATGGCCGCCTCCTAGGATGCTGCCCCCGATCCGGATCAGGAAGGGCAGGTAGAAGACCACAAAGAGGGCCCAGACCCCGTACCAGAGCTGGCGCTGGTAGCGCACGCCCCAGCGGGTGAAGTCCATAAGGATGATCCGGAGGCCGTTGAACCCGTGGTAGAGCACCCCGGCGATGAGGGCGAGAAGCCCTATCTGGAACACGGGCTGGTGGTAGAACTTCATGAGGGCGTTGGACACCTCGGGCCCCCACATGGCGCTGGCGATGTTGGCCACGTGGAGGACCAGGAAGACCAGGATGCCCAGGCCCGAGATCCGGTGGAGGTAGAACGCCCACTGCCCTTCTCTTCCCCGGTACATGGCACCTCCTTGCCGGGACCCATCATAGCATCACCTATACTAGAGGACTTTGTCCTGGAAGGCCCATTCCCTTTCAATATACCCCACCGTAGTATATGAAGTTCGTCCTACACAGCTTTTACTCCCCAGTCCCCTTCCCCTCTTCCAGGGGTGGGGTCCGGGGATTTATCCCCCGGGGGCACAGGAGATTTCCCGCCAGGAAACGAGGTATTGACAGGGGGGGGAGGGGGGGGCATAATGGGGGGCGTGCCGTGGGGGGATACCCCGGGGGGCACGGGAAGGAGGTGGTCGCGATGGAACTCTTTGGCTTCGGCCCACACCTGATGGTAGACGGCTACGATGCCGATCCCGCCAGGCTCCGGGACGCCGAGCTGGTACGGCGGGTCCTGGACGAGCTCCCCGAGGAGATGGCCATGACCAAGGTGCTCCCTCCCTTCGTGTACCGGTACGGGCCCGAGGGAGAGGACGGGGTGACCGGGGTGGTGATCATCGCCGAAAGCCACATCGCCATCCACACCTTTCCCAAGAAGCGCTTTCTTTCCATCGACATCTTTTCCTGCAAGGCCTTTGACATGGCCCACGTCCTGCGCAAGCTCACCGAGGTCTTCCAGATCGGGCGCTACGAAACCTACATGATCCACCGGGGCAAAGAATTCCCCAAGGATCCGGAACTGGCCCGGCAGATCGTCCTGGGGGAGCGGGAGTACCTGCAGGCCCGGGTGGGCTGAGGCCCGGGGCGCAGACCGCGACGCAGGGTTTGCCCTGGCCTGGGGTTTTCATGGGGGGCTCATACTTCTCGCCTAACCTTGGGTATCGGAGGCGTTCTATGGCGAGAAAGCTGCTCCCGCTTCTGCTTCTGGTGTTGAGTACGGCCTTGGCCCAGGGCTACCGAGGCCTTTCCCTAGGCACTCCCTATCCCGAGATCGGGGTGCAGCCCGGGGAGAGCGTGAACCTCACCCTTACCCTCAAGAACCACGGCCTGCCCCCTGGGGTGGTGCGCCTCAGCGTGACCGAGGTGCCCCAGGGCTGGCAGGCCAGCCTCATCGGCGGCGGGCGCCTGGTGCGGGCGGTCTATCTGGCCCCGGAGGGGGAGTCGAGCCTGACCCTCAGGATCCAACCCCCCCGGGAGGTGGCCCCGGGCACTTACCGCTTCCAGGTACGGGCAGAGGGCCTGGGCCAGACGGCCAGCCTACCCATCGCCCTGGTGGTGGGAGAAGGCCTGCCGCAGCGGCTCAGCCTCGAGGCCGAGCTCCCCATCCTCCGGGGGCCGCCCACCAGCGCCTTCCGCTACCGGGTGACCTTGCGCAACGAGTCCGACCGCGACCTCCTGACCTCCTTGGAGTACGAGGCCCCCCAGGGCTTCCAGGTGACCTTCACCCCCGCCTTCACCGGGCAGCAGGTGACGAGCCTCCCCATCCGCGCCGGGGAGAGCCGGGACCTGGACGTGGAGGTTTCCCTGCCCCGGGACACCCCGGCCGACACCTACGGCTTCACCGTGCGGGCGGTGGCCGGGGACACCCGGGCAGACCTGAGGCTCACCCTGGAGGTGACGGGCAGGCCCGAGGTGCGGGTCACCACCAAGGAGGGCCGGCTCTCGGGAAGGGTGACCGCCGGACGGGAAAACGCCATCGCCTTGGTGCTCCGCAACGAGGGCAGCGCCCCGGCCAGAAACCTCACCTTCAGCGCCTTTGAGCCCTCGGGCTGGGAGGTGCGGTTCGAGCCGGAAGAGCTGGAGGCCCTGGAGCCCGGCCAGGAGCAGGAGGTCACCGCCCGGGTGAAGCCCTCCCCAAGGGCCGTGGCCGGGGACTACATGCTGACCTTCTCCACCCGGGGCGACGATGGGGTGAGCCAGACCATGGACTACCGGGCCACGGTGGTCACCTCCACCCTCTGGGGCCTGGTGGGGGTGGCCCTGGTGGCGGTGGCCCTCCTGGTGCTGGCCTTCGCGGTGAGCCGCTTTGGGCGGAGGTAGGATGACGGTCATCCAAACCCGGGGGCTCAGCAAGCGCTACGGCCGGGTGGTGGCCGTGGAGGACCTGAACCTGGAGGTCTGGGAAGGGGAGGTCTTCGGCGTTCTGGGCCCCAACGGCTCGGGCAAGACCACCACCATCCTCATGCTTCTGGGCCTCACCGAGCCCACCCAGGGGGAGGCCCGGGTCCTGGGCCTGGACCCCATGCGGGAGCCCCTGAAGGTGAAGGCGCGGGTGGGCTACCTCCCCGACCAGGTGGGCTTTTACGGGGAACTCACCGCCTGGGAGAACCTGCGCTACACCACGAGGCTTCTGGGCCTGCCCGAAGGGGAGGCCAAGGCCCGCATCGAGGAGGTCCTCAGGCGCATGGGGCTTTGGGAGGTGCGGGAGCGGCGGGTTTCCGCCTTCAGCCGAGGGATGCGCCAGCGGTTGGGCCTGGCCGAGGTCCTCCTCAAGAGGCCCAAGGTGGTCATCCTGGACGAGCCCACCAGCGGCCTGGACCCCGAGGCCGCCCGGGAGTTTTTAGAGCTCATCAAGGAACTCAAGGCCGAGGGGATCACCGTCCTCCTCTCCAGCCACCTCCTGCACCAGGTGCAGGAGATCTGCGACCGGGTGGGACTTTTCCACAAGGGCCGCCTGGCCCTTCTGGGCACGGTGGAGGAGCTGGCCCAGCGGGTGCTGGGGGGCGGGTACGAGATCCTGGTGGAGGCGGGGCCGGGCCTGGAGGAGGCCTTCCTGGGGCTGGAGGGGGTGGCCCGGGTGGAGGCGGAGGACGGCCGTTACCGCGTGCTGGCCACGGGGGACCTGCGCCCCGAGCTGGCCCGGGTGGCGGTGGAGCGGGGCCCGCTTCTGGGGCTCACCCTCCGCCGCCCCAGCCTGGACGAGGTCTACGCCCACTACTTCAAGGAGGTAGTCCATGCGGCGTGAGGGCTCCCCCTGGACGGGGCTTTGGGCTGTCTTCTTCAAGGAGATGGCCGACCACCTCTCGGGGCTCAGGATGCGGATCCTGGAGGTCCTGATCCTCCTTTCCGCGGTGGCGGCGGTGTACACGGGGAGCCAGGCCCTGCGGCAGACGGTGGGGGAGGACCCCTTCCTCTACCTCAAGCTCCTCACCACCGCCCAAGACCCCTTGCCCTCCTTCGTGGGCTTCCTCTCCTTCTTCGTCCCCCTGGCGGCCATCGCCTTGGCCTTCGACGCGGTGAACGGGGAGTACACCCGGGGCACCCTCTCCCGCATCCTCTCCCAGCCCATCTACCGGGACGCCCTCCTCTTCGGCAAGTTCCTGGCGGGCCTGGGCACCCTGGCGGTCCTCCTCCTGGCCCTCTTCCTCCTGGTGGTGGGCCTGGGGCTTTTCACCCTGGGGGTGCCCCCTGGGGGGGAGGAGGTGGCCCGGGCCTTCTTCTTCCTCCTCGCCACCCTGGCCTACGCCGGGGTGTGGCTGGCCTTGGGCCTCCTCTTCTCCGTCCTCTTCCGCCAGCCCGCCACCGCCGCCTTGGCCGCCATCGGGGTGTGGCTCTTCTTTGCCGTCTTCTTCCCCATCCTCACCGACCTGGCCGCGGTGGCCCTCCTGCTCCAGGCCGACCCCTTTGACCCGGAAAGCCAGCTCAGACAGGCCAACCTGGCCCTCTGGATCTCCCGCCTCTCCCCCAACACCCTCTACGCGGAGGCCCTCACCGCCCTCCTCAACCCCGAGGTCCGGGCCCTGGGGCCCGTCCTCATCGTCCAGCTGGAGCGGGCCATCCTGGGGAGCCCCCTGCCCCTGGGCCAGAGCCTCCTCCTGGTCTGGCCCCAGCTCACGGGGCTCTTCGCCGCGGTGATCCTCCTCTTCACCCTGGCCTACGTGGCCTTCCAGCGTCAGGAGGTGCGGGCCTAGGTGCCGGCGCGGGGAAGTGGCCACAACCGGCAGGGGCCAAGGGCATAACCGCAGCCCCTCTGGCCACCAAACCCGCCTCCCCCGCAAGGGGGAGGCTCCATTCCCGGGCCGACCCTGTGCCGCACCCCTTCGCCGTCGGCCCAAAGAACCGCCTTGCGGGTGGGAGCCCTGGCGGCACTGCCCCGGTGAAAGGGTGGGCAAGGCTTCCCCTCGGGACGAGGAGGGGAAGGGTTCGGCGAAAGGGTATTACTCCTCCAGCCACTCCGTGGCGTAGGCGGCGGTCTTGGGGATGACGCAGAGGAACTCCACGGGCTCCTCGGCCTCGTTGGCGTAGGCGTGGGGGGTGCCCGGGGGGATGTAGACCGCCTGCCCGGCGGCCACCTCCCTGACCTCGCCGCCCAGGTGGACCCGCATGCGCCCGGAGAGGACGAACTGCTCGTGCTCGATGGTGGGGTGGCGGTGCATGGGGATGCGGCCTCCGGGGAGGATGGTGAACTTGCGGGTGATGAAGTGGGGGGCCCCGTCTTCAGGGCCGATGAGCACCTGGATGAAGGCCCTTTCCCCCCGCTCCACGGGGCGGGCCTCCACGCTGGCCGCCTGCTTGACCACGGGCCTCATGCCGCCCATTGTAGCAAAAGGGCCTCCACCTCCTCGTCGGTAACCTCGCCAAAGTCCAGGTAATAGGCCCCCACCGCGGCGAAGTCGTGAGGGGTGGAAAGAGCCACCACCTCGGCCTTCTCCCTAAGCCGCTCCACAGCCTCAGGGCTGGCTACGGGAACGGCCGCCACCACCCGGCGGGGCCTTTCTGCCAGCACCACGCTCAAAGCCGCCTCCATGGTGGATCCGGTGGCGATGCCGTCGTCCACCAGGACCACGTCCCGTCCCTGGAGGGGTAGCTTGGCCCGGGCCCTGCGGTAGCGCTCCGCCCGCTTGCGGATCACGTCCTTCTGCCGGGCCGCCTCCCGCTCCAGGTAGCTCTGATCGGCATACTGGAGGGCGTAAGGCTTAAGGACCAGCTCCCCCTTCTCCCCCACAGCCCCCAGGGCGAACTCCGGGTTGCCCGGAGCCCCCACCTTGCGCACCAGGACCACGTCCAGCTCCCCGGAAAGGCGCCTGGCCACCTCGTCGGCCACCACCACCCCCCCTCGCGGCACGCCCAGGACCACGGGGGCCTCGAGGCCCAAGGGCTTCAGGGCCTCGGCCAGAAGGGCTCCGGCATGCCTGCGGTCGCGAAAACGCATAGGAAACCTCCGTTCCCATGGTACACCGCGCGCCCGCGTTGAACGCGGTATAAGGCGTCTGGTATGGTGGGAGGTGAAGGAAAGGAGGGAAGAATGGCGAAGATCGAGGCGAAACCCTGGCTGGCCCATTACGACCCTGGCGTACCGGCGGAGATCGAGGTCCCCCACAAGCCCCTGTGGCGCTTTCTGGAGGAGAGCGCCGAGCGCTTCCCCGGCAACGTGGCCCTGGAGTTTCTGGGCAAGACCCTCACCTACGCCGAGCTATGGGACAAGTCCCGACGCTTCGCCGGTGGGCTCAAGGCCCTGGGGGTGCGGCCCGGGGACCGGGTGGCCATCATGCTGCCCAACTCCCCCCAGTTTGTCATCGCCTTCTACGGGGCCCTTCTGGCCGGAGGGGTGGGGGTGAACGTGAACCCCCTCTACACCCCTCGGGAGCTAAGGCACCAGCTGGTAGACTCGGGCTCGGAAACCCTCATCATCCTGGACCACCTCCTGCCCCGCTTCCTGGAGGTGGAGCGGGAGACCCCGGTGAAGCGCACCGTGGTCACGGGCATCAAGGACTTCCTCCCCTTTCCCAAAAACCTTCTTTACCCCCTAAAGGCCAGGAAGGACAAGCTCCCCCTGGGCTTCCCCAAGAAGGAGGGCTTCCACGCCTTCGCCGATCTGCTCAAGGGGGAACCCGCTACCCCCCATCCCGCGGACCCCGAGGACCTGGCCCTCCTCCAGTACACCGGGGGGACCACGGGGATCTCCAAGGGGGCCATGCTCACCCACCGGAACCTGGTGGCCAACGTCTTACAGATCGACGCCTGGGACGCCTCCGCCCGGGAGCTTCTGGGCAAGGGGGTGATGCTGGGAGCCCTGCCCTTCTTCCACGTCTACGGCATGACCGTGGCCATGAACTACGGCCTCTTCTCGGGCTACAAGATCGTCCTCCTGCCCAGGCCGGAGATCCGGGCCATCGTGGAGGCCATCGAGCGGCACGGGGTCACCCACTTCCCGGGGGTGCCCACCCTGTACGTGGCCTTCAACAACTTCCCGGGGGTGGAGGGCAAGAACGTGAAGAGCGTGCGCATCTGCCTCTCGGGGGCCGCCCCCCTACCGGTGGAGGTGGCCAAGCGCTTTGAGGAGATCACCGGGGCCCGGCTCATCGAGGGCTACGGCCTCAGCGAGGCCAGCCCCGTCACCCACTCCAACCCCGTCCTAGGGGAGGTGAAGAAAGGCTCCATCGGCATGCCCCTGCCCAGCATCGAGGCCAAGGTGGTGGACGAGGAGGGCAAGGAGGTGCCCCTGGGGGAGGTGGGGGAGCTGGCGGTGAGGGGCCCCAACGTGATGAAGGGCTACTGGAACCGCCCCGAGGAGACCGCCAAAGCCCTCAAGGACGGCTGGCTCCTCACCGGGGACTTGGCCCGGATGGACGAGGACGGGTACTTCTACATCGTGGACCGCAAGAAGGACATGATCATCGCCGGAGGGTACAACATCTACCCCCGGGAGGTGGAGGAGGTCCTCTACGCCCACCCCGCCGTCCAGGAGGCCGCGGTGGTGGGCGTCCCCGACCCCTACCGGGGGGAGACCGTGGCCGCCTTCGTCGTCCTCAAGGAGGAGCACCGGGGCAAGGTGGGGAAGGAGGACCTGGTGGCCTTCTGCCGGGAAAACCTCGCCGCCTATAAGGTGCCCCGCATCCTGGAGTTCCGGGAAAGCCTCCCCAAGACCAGCGTGGGCAAGATCCTCAGGCGGGAGCTCCGCGACGAGTTCACCAGGGGCAAGGGCTAGAGGGGCCTTTTGCGGTCCCCGCCGTGGCCTAGACCACGGCGGGGCGCTTAGCCCCGGGCCCGGGCCACCGCCTCCCGGAAGACCGCCACCGCCCGGTCCACCTCGGCCTCGGTGGTGAAGCGGCCCAGGGAGAAGCGCAGGGAGGCCTTGGCCTCCTCCCGGGTGCGGCCGATGGCCAGGAGGACGTGGGAGGGCTCGAGGCTCCCCGCGGAGCAAGCCGAGCCCGAGGAGACCGCTACCCCCAGGAGGTCCAGGGCCAGGAGGAGGGCCTCCCCGTCCGCGCCCTTGACGGTCACGTTCACCAGCTTGGGCAGGCGCCGCTCGGGGTGGCCATTGAGCTCCACCCCCTCCACGGCGAGGAGGCCGGCCTCCAGCCTGCCCCTGAGGGCGAGGAGGCGGGGAGCCTCCTCGGGGAGGAGCCTTAAGGCCTTCTCCAGGGCCACCGCCATCCCGTGGGCCAGGACCGGGCTCTGGGTGCCCCCCCGCCTCCCCCCCTCCCCCTTCCCCGGCACCAGGGGGAAAAGCTCCACCCCCCGGCGCACCAGGAGGGCCCCGATCCCCTTGGGCCCGTAGAACTTGTGGGCGCTCAAGGAGACCAGGTCCGCCCCCACCTCGTCCATGCGGAAGGGGATCTGGCCGATGGCCTGCACCGCATCGGTGTGGAAGAGGGCCCCGTGGGCGCGGGCCACCTGGGCGATCTCCCCCACGGGGTAGAGGGTGCCGAGCTCGTTGTTGGCGGCCATGACGCTCACCAGGAAGGTGTCGGGCCTCAGGGCCTCCGCCACCTGCTCGGGGTAGACCAGGCCGTGGCGGTCGGGCTTCAGCCGCGTCACGGCGAAGCCCAGCCCCTCCAGAAGCCGCAAAGCCCCCAGGAGGGCGGAGTGCTCCACCTCGGTGCTCACCACATGCCCCCGGCCCCGGGCCAGGGCCACGCCCAGGAGGGCCAGGGCGTCGGCCTCGGAACCCGAGGCGGTGAAGACCACCTCCCGGGGGTCCGCCCCGAGGAGGTGGGCCACCCTCTCCCGGGCCTCCTCCAGGACCCGCCTGGCCGCCTGGCCCGCGCGGTGGACGCTGTTGGGATTGCCGAAAACCCCCTCCACCTCCCCCATGGCCTCCCGCACCTCGGGGTCCAGGGGAGTGGTGGCGGCGTGGTCCAGGTAGATCACCCTAGCCGGCGGCCTCCAGGTGGACCAGGCGGCGGGCCTCGATGAGCCTGCGCTCCTCCACCAGGTCCTTGAGGGTGGTCCCCCCCAGGACCCCGCGCATGGCCTGGTCCACCCGCCGCCAGAGGTTCTCCGTGGAGCACTGCCCCACCTTGGCGCAGCTCTCGGGGTCCTCCAGGCAGGTGACGGGGGCCAGGCTCCCCTCCAGGGCCTCCACCACCTCCAAGGCCGTCACCCGCTCGGGGGGGCGGGCCAGGCGGTACCCCCCCTTGGCCCCCCGCACGGAGCGGATGAAGCCCGCGCGGCGGAGCTGGGCGGCGATCTGCTCCAGGTAGTGCTGGCTGATGCCCTGGGCCTCGGCCACCTCCTTGAGGGGCACGGCCTCCGGGGCGCGGAGGCCGATCTCCACCAGGGCCCGGAGGCCGTACTGGGCCTTCGTGGATACCCACATGCCCCCAGTATAGCGCAAAGGGGCTATTTCCCCCCGGAAAACACGGTTTTCACGAAGGCCAGGCCGAAGAGGAAGGCCTGGAAGAGGACGATGCTGGCCCCGCTGGGCCAGTCCAGCAGGAAGGAGAGGAAGAGGCCCAGCACCGTGGAAAGGGCGGCCAGGAGGAGGGAGAGGAGGGTGAGGAGGGCCATGGTGGGGGCCAGGAGCCGGGCGGTGGCCCCGGGGATCACCAGGAAGGCCGCCACCAGGATGATCCCCACCACCTTCACCGCCAGGACCAGGCTCACGGCGATGAAGCCGGAAAGGAGGTAGTCGTGGAAAGCCACGGGCACGCGGTCGGAAAGGGCCAGCTCCCGGTCGAAGGTGGCGTAGGCCAAGGGCCCCCAGAGGGGCAGGAGGAAGAGGGCCAGGAGGAGGAGGAGGCCCACGGCCAGGAGGTCCTGGGGCCCCACGGCCAGGAGGGAGCCGAAGAGGTAGCCCATGGCGTCCCCCACATACCCCCGGGCCTGGGAGAGGAACAGGGCCCCCAGGGCCACGGAGAGGGCGAAGAAGACCCCGATGGCCGTGTCCTCGGAAAGCTCGGTCCTCTCCTTCACAAAGGTGATGGCCATGGCCACCAGGAAGGTGAAGGGCAGGGCGAACCAGAGGGGCTCCCCCCGGAGGAAAAGGCCCAAGGCCACCCCGGCGAAGGCGGCATGGGCCAGGCCGTCCCCCAGAAAGGAAAGCCGCCTCTGCACCACGAAGGGGGAGAGGAGCCCGGTGAGGAGGCTCACCAGAACCCCCGCCAGGAGGGCCCGCTGGAAGAAGGGGAAGCTCAAGGCCTCAAGCACGCTCCCCCCCCACGAAGAGCCCGTGGGCGTGGCCCAGGTGGCCGTAGGCCTGGCGCAGGCACTCTTCGGAGAGGGCCCGCTCGGGCGGCCCGAAGCCCACCACCTTCCGGTTCAGGACCAGGACGTGGGTCGCGTGGTGGGCTGCCTCCCAGTCGTGGGTGATCATCAGGACCGTGGCCCCCGATTCCCGCTGGTAGGCCTCCAGGTAGCGGTAGAGGTCCACCTCCCCCACCCGGTCCACCCCGGTGGCGGGCTCGTCCAGGAGGAGGAGCCGGGGCCTGCGGATCAGGGCCCGGGCCAGGTAGACCCGCTGGAGCTGGCCCCCGGAAAGGCGGCCTAAGGGCCTGTGGGCCAGCCCCTCCGCTCCCACCCGGGCCAGGGCCCTCAGGGCCTCCTCCCGCGCCCCCGGGGAGAGGCGGAAGGGCCAGCGCCCGAGGAGCCCCGTGGCCACCAGCTCCAGGGCCAAGGCGGGGAAGGAGCGGTCGAAGGTCTTGATCTGGGGCACATAGCCGAACCACCGGGGATCGGCCTCCCCCAGGGGACGGCCGAAGACCCGCACCTCCCCCAGGAAGGGGACCAAGCCCAAAAGGGCTTTCAGGAGGGTGCTCTTCCCCGCCCCATTGGGCCCCACGATGGCCACGAAGGCCCCCTCGGGCACCGCCAGGGATACCCCCTCCAGGGCGGGGAACTCCCCGAAGCGCACGGAGAGGTTGCGGACCTCGAGGGCCGCCATGCCCTTAACGATACTGCGTTTTCAACTTCCCGGTCAAGGCCCGGGGAGCCTCACATGAAGCGCTTGCGCCTCTTGTAGGCCTTCACCTCCTTGAAGCTCTTGCGCCCACCCCCCTTGGCCACCCCCAGGTAGAACTCCTGCACATCGGGGTTTTCCAGGAGGTAGTCCCGGTCCCCCTCCAGGACGATCCGCCCCGTCTCCATGATGTAGCCGTAGTGGGCGATGGAGAGGGCCATGCGGGCGTTCTGCTCCACGATGAGCACCGTCACCCCCTCCTCGGCGTTCACCCGGGCCACGATGTCGAAGATCTCCCGCACCAGAAGGGGGGCGAGGCCCAAGGAGGGCTCGTCCAGGAGGAGGAGCCTCGGCTTGGCCAGGAGGGCGCGGCCAATGGCGATCATCTGCTGCTCCCCCCCGGAGCAGTACCCGGCCAGGCGGTTCCTGAGGTCGGCCAGGCGGGGGAAGTAGCCGTAGATGCGCTCCAGCTCCTCCCGCAGGCTCCCCTCCCTCCGGGTCAGGGTGCCCACCCGCAGGTTCTCCTCCACCGTGAGGTGCTTGAAGACCCTGCGGCCCTCCAACACCTGGACGATGCCCAGCTTTACGATCTCCTCGGGAGGGCGGCCCTGGATGGGCCTGCCCCCGTAGAGGATCTCCCCCCGGACCACCTCCCCGTCCTCGGGGATGAGGAGGCCGGAGATGGCCCGAAGGGTGGTGGTCTTCCCCGCCCCGTTCGGGCCCAAGAGGGCGGTGATGCGCCCCTCGGGAACCTTCAAGGAAACGCCCCGCAGCACCTGGATGATGTCGTGGTAGACCACCTCGATGTTGTTGACCAGGAGGAGGACGGGGCCCAGCTCCTCAGGACGCGTGGGGTTCAGGCTCATGGGCAAAGTCCCTGGGGCCCGGAGGGACCTCCGGGCCCCCAAGCGCTACCTATGCAGGCGGCGGAAGAGGGCCGAGGTGAAGGGCTCGGTCACGGGCACGAAGCGGCCACCCCGGGCCTCGAGGATCCGCAGGCCCTCTGCCCCCGTAAGCTCCGTACGGGTGAAGTCGATCTCGATGCCCGCCTTGGTGGAAACGGCGAAACCGGGGTTAAAGGCGTTGGGCCCGTTCATGCCGATGATGGCCTGGTAAACCGTTTCGTTGGTGATGCGCCGGAAGCGCTGTTGGGCCCGGCGCATGGCCTCCACGGCAATGGCCGTAGCCAGCATGCCGTTGGTGTAGTTCACGTTCTCCACCACCGCCGCCGGGCGGCCGTACCGCGCGCCCAGCTCCCGCTGCAAGCGGATGCCGGCGGCCTCCTCGTGGGCCATGTAGAAGCTGGTGGCCCAGAGGAACCCCTCCGCTGCCTCCCCCGCCAGGGCGATGAGGTCGCTACCCCCGGTGTAGTGGGCCCCCAGGTGGCGCATCCGGGTGTGGAGCCCCAGGCGGCGCGTATCCCGCAGGATGTTGGCCACGGGACCGGCCACGTTCTGGTGGACCACGAACTCCACCCCCGCCCCCTCAAAGCGCCGGAGGAGGGCGGTGTTGTCCAGGTTTCCTGCCCCCACCTCCTGCACGTCCACGATCTGCAAGCCAAGCTGCTGGGCCGCCCGCCGGGCGTCCTCCACCGGGGCCCGGCCAAAGGGGGAGGGGTGGACCACCAGGGCCACCCGGGCTCCCCGGCGCTGCTGGGCAATGTACTCCAGGATGGCCACCACCTGCTCGGAGTAGGTGGAGGTGGGGATGAAGAAGTACTCGTGGTTGGGGGGGCGGATGAGGCCCACGTGCATGGAGGCGGGAATGGTGGGAATCTTCAGCTCTTGGACCAGGGGCTTCAGAAGCTCGTTGGCCCCGGTGGCGTAGGAGAGGAAGAGGGGGATGCGCAGCCGGTCCACGGCCTCCTCAAAAAAGCGGCGGGTGGTGGCGTTGTCGTAGCGGTCGTCCCGCACCACGCAGTTGAGGCGCACCCCTGGAACCAGGCCCCGCTCGTTGGCGTACCGGCAGTAGTCCTCCACCCCGGCCGCGTAGGGCGCGCCCGCCTCGGAGGTGGGCCCGGTGATAGCCCCTGACCACAGAAGGTTTACCTGCTGCTGGCCCAAGGCCAGCCCCAGCGCCGCCAGCAACCCCACGATGCTCTTTCTCATGGTCTTCCCTCCTATTCCCAACCCCAAATGGGGGGTCGGCCAGTACTAGTACTTGAAGGGCCAGGTGCGGAAGTAGCTTCGCACGATCCGCCACCAGTTGTAAAGCCCTCGGGGCTCAAACATGAGAAAGAGGACGATGATGAGCCCAAAGGCCAGGGGACGGAGGGCAGTGGCCACATCCACCCCGGCTACGCTGAAGCCCAGGGCCTTGATGAAACCGGAAAGAGCCTCCATGTTCACGTCCAAAAGCTCTAGGAAAGCCGGGCCTAAAAAGCTCCCCACCAAGGTCCCGAGCCCCCCCACGATGGCCATGGCCAGGAGCTTGATGGAGACGAAAAGGGTGTAGTCCTCGATGATCACCGAACGCGCCAGATAGGCGTAAAGGACCCCGGCCACCCCGGCGTAAAAGGCCCCCAGGGCGAAGGCGAAGAGCTTGGTGCGCCCAGGATCCATGCCCATGGCGTCCGCCGCCCGGTCGTTATCCCGCACAGCCACTAGGGCCCGCCCGTACTTGGTGCGCAGCAGGTTGCGGAAGAAAAGGGCCATGATCACGAGGACGAAAAGGATAACGTAGTACCAGAAATGGAAGTGATTTCTGAAACCCACCTCGTACCCCAGGAAGGCCACCCGGGGCAGGTCCATGGCCGCACCCTGATGGAACAGGGGCATACGGCCCACCGACCACTCAAAGATCACCTGGAAGGCCAGGGTGGCCAGGGCCAGGTAGAGGTGCTTGACCCGGAGACTCGGGATGCCCACCAAAAAACCGAAGAAAGCCGCCACCATACCCCCCAAGGGGATGACCAGCCAGAAGGGCAGGCCCTGGGGGGCGAGGAGGGCCGCGGTGTAAGCCCCCACCCCCATGAAGGCCGCCTGGCCGATGTTGATGAGGCCTGCGTACCCCGTGGTGATGTTGAGGCCCAGCACGGCAATGCTGTAGACCAGGATCAGGTCCAGGATGAACACCTGGGTGCGGGATAGAAACTGGGGCAGAATCAGGAGGAAACCCAGAAGGAGCAAGAGGGAGACAAGCTCCCGATGGGTGGCGAAGATGCTGGCGTCTTGCCGGTAATCCGTGCGGTAGTTTCCGGTTTGGGCCCAGGGGTTTCTCATACGCGCTCAATCTCCTCGGTGCCAAAGAGCCCGTGCGGCTTGAACCAAAGGACCAAAAGCAAGACCAGGAAGGGGAAGACGTCCCGGGTGCCCCCGCCGGGGACCAGGGTGTCTAGGAAGCCGGCAGCCAAGTTCTCCAGCACCCCGATGAGGATCCCCGCCACCACCGCCCCGGGAATGGAATCCAGACCCCCTAGGATCACCACAGGGAAAACCCTCAGCCCGATGTGCACCAGGCTGTCCAGGTTCAAACCGGAAACGGTGCCCACCATGACCCCGCCCGCGGCCGCCGCCAACCCGGCCGCTGCCCAGGCCAGGGCGAAGACCTTGGCCACGGAAACCCCCAGGCTCATGGCCGCCATCTGGTCGTCGGCCACGCTGCGCATGGCCACCCCCAGGGTGGAGCGCTGGAAGAACCAAGTGAAGAGGAGCAGGAAGAGCACCGTAAGGAAAAGGGCCAGAAGTTGGGCATAGGAAACCCGGGCCCCCAGGAGGTCCACCCCGCCCTCGGGCAGGAAGGGAGGATAGCCGTAGCTGCCCGCCCCATAAGGGGTGAGGTGCAGGAGCCCGTCCAGGAAGAAGGCCAAGCCGATGGTGGCCATGATGACGGAGATAATGGGCTGGCCCACCAGCCGTTTGAGGAACACCCGCTCCAGAAGGTAGCCCACCAGGGCGGTGGAAGCCAGGGCCAGGAGGAAAGCAAGGAGGATGGGAAGCTTCAGGGTGACCAGGAAGAAATGAGCAGAAAAGGCTCCGATGGCGATCAACTCCCCTTGGGCGAAGTTCACCACCCGACTGGCTTTGTAGATGAGGACGAACCCCAGGGCGACCAAGGCGTAGATGAGGCCTAGGATCACCCCCGAGATCATGAGCTCCAGGAAAAAGCTCATACCACTACCTCCTCCCTGAGAGACAGAACAGGAACCCGGGCCTTCAGCCGCTGTACGGTGCCGTCCTGGTAGCGGTATTCCGCCTCCACCTCCACCTCTTTGGCCCCGGAGTAAAGGGCCTCCACCAAGGAGGCGTACCTCTTGGCCACGAGGCCCCGGCGCACTTTGCCCGTTCGGGTCAGCTCCTCGTCGTCAGCGTCCAGAAGCTTGTACAGAAGCACGAAGCGCTGGACCTTCAAGTCCTCGGGTAGCTCCCCGTTCACCCGCTCCACCTCCTTGCGGACCAGCTCGGCCACCTCGGGCTTGAGGGAGAGGTCCAGATAGGTGGTGTAGGCCAGGCCCCGGTCCTCCGCCCACTTGCCCACGGTTTGGGGGTCGATGTTGATAAAGGCCGCCAGGAAGGGCTTGCGGTCCCCGAAGACCACGGCCTCCTTGATGTAAGGGGAGAACTTGAGCTTGTTCTCCACGAACTGGGGGCTGAAGACCGTGCCCCGCTCGGTGCGCATCACGTCGGAAAGCCGGTCGATCACCACCAGGTGCCCGTCTTCCGTGAGGTAGCCGGCGTCCCCGGTGTGGAGCCAGCCGTCCCGGAAGGCTTCCGCCGTGGCCTCAGGGCGTTCCCAGTAGCCGGCGCAGACGGCATCGGAACGGCAGAGGATCTCCCCCTCCTCGCTGATCCGGACCTCGGTGCCGGGGATGGGCAGGCCCACGGTGTCGTGGCGCACGTCCCCATCCCGGTGGACGAAGGCAATGCCGATGATCTCCGTCTGGCCGTAGATCTGCTTGAGGTTCACCCCGATGGCGTGGAAGAAGCGGAAGACATCCGGCCCCAGGGCCGCCCCACCGGTATAGGCCCGCCTTAGGCGCAAAAACCCCAGCTGGTCCCGGAGGGGCCGGAAAAGCACCAGGTCCGCCAGCCGGTAGGCCAGGCGCAGACCCAGGGGCATGGGCTTCCCCCGCATGCGGTACTCCGCCGCCAGGTACCCCACCTTGAGGAGGCGCTGGTACACCCACCGGTTAAGGGCGTAGCTTTCGGACATACGCACCCAGATGCCGCTCTGTATGCCTTCCCAGACCCGAGGAGGGCTGAACATCACGTGAGGGCCGACCTCCTTGAGGTCCTGCATGGCGGTCTCCACCGCCTCGGGGAAGTTGACCGCGAAGCCCCCGGTGAGGGCCATGGCCACGGACATCATCTGCTCCCCGATCCAGGCCAGGGGCAAGAAGGAGAGGTAGTCGTCCGTGGGTTCCAAGGGGTCCACCTCCTGCAAGGCCACCCCCATGTGGACCAGGTTGCGGTGGCGCAGCATGGCCGCCTTGGGGCGGCCGGTGGTGCCCGAGGTGGAGGAGAGGTGGCAGACCTCCTCGGGGCTCGCCTCGAGGAGGAGCCGCTCTACCGCGTCAGGGTTCTTCCTGCGGTGCTCCCTCCCCCGCTCCAGCACCTCCTCGAAGGAGAGGAGCCAGGGGTCCTGGTAGGCCCGCATCCCCTTGGGGTCCTCGTAGATCACGTGGCGGACCTGGGAGATCTCATTCCGGATCTCGTAGAGCTTGTCCACCTGCTCCTGGTCCTCGGCCACCACGAAGCTGGCCCCGGTGTAGCCCAGCATGTAGGCGATCTCCGCAGGGAGGCTACTCTGGTAGACCCCCACGCTGATCCCCCGCACCGCCTGGGTCCCCAGCTCGGCGTAAAGCCACTCGGGGATGTTGTCGGCGATGACCGCCAGGCGCTCCCCCGGCCTGAAGCCCAAGGCGAGGAGGCCGTGGGCGAAGAGGAGGACCCGCTCGTAGTACTCGGCGTAGGTGACCTCGTTCCAGATGCCGTAGTCCTTCTCCCGGAGGGCCACCCGGTCCCCTTCCTCCAGGGCCCGGAGGCGGAGGAGCTGGGGCAGGGTGTAGCCTTTCATCTGGTGGGAAGGCCTGAGGGCCCTCACGCTCCCACCCCCAGGTAAGCCTCCTGGACCCGGGCGTTCTGGGCCACGGCCTCCGGCGGCCCCTCGGCGATCACCTGGCCGAAGTCCAGGACGTAGACCCGGTCGGAGATGTCCATGACCACCCCCAGGTCGTGCTCGATGAGGATGACCGTGGTCCCCCGGGCGCGGATCTCCAGCACGAAGCGCACCATGTCCTCCTTCTCCTCCAGGGTCATCCCCGCCATGGGCTCGTCCAGGAGGAGGAGCTTGGGGGAGAGGGAGAGGGCCCGGGCCACCTCCACCCGCTTGCGCACCCCGTAAGGGAGGTTCCCCACCAGGGCCTTGCGGTAGGGCTCCAGCTCCATGAAGTCGATGACCTCCTCCACCACCCGGCGGTTCGCCACCTCCTCGGCCAAGGCCCTCCCGTAGAAGAGCCCCGCCTGCAGAAGGCCGTAGGCGAGGTGGGTGTGCCGCGCCAGCATAAGGTTTTCCAGGACCGTCAGCCCGGAGAAAAGCTCGATGTTCTGAAAGGCCCGGGCGATCCCCCGTTTGGTGACCTCGTGGGGGCTGGCCCGGGTGATCTCCTGTCCCTCGAAGAGGATGCGTCCTCGCTGGGGCCGGTAGAACCCGGAGATCACGTTGAGGAGGCTGGTCTTCCCCGCCCCGTTGGGGCCGATGACGGAAACGAGCTCTCCCCGGCGGACCTCGAGGGAGACCGCGGACAAGGCGGCCACGCCGCCGAAGGTTAGGGTTACGTTCTCCACGAGCAGCTGGACCACAGGCTCCTCCCTAGCAACTGTTTGCCGGGAAGTATAAGGGGGGACCGGAAGAATGTCAACGCTATGCTGCCCGGGTGTAAAAAAACGTTAGACCTGGTACAGGCCCCCTTGTGCTACACTCGTTAGGGTATCGGGGGCTGAAGCCCCAGGGAGGGAAATGAATGAAAAGGACCTGGCAGCCCAACCGGAGGAAGCGGGCCAAGACCCACGGCTTCCGGGCCCGCATGAGGACCCCAGGCGGCAAGCGGGTGCTGAAGCTCCGTCGGCAGAAAGGCCGCTGGCGCCTCACGCCCAAGGTAAGCGGTTAAAGGATGGGCCCCCCGCCACGGGGGGGAAGCTGCTTTCCCTCAAGGGGGATCAGGCCTTCCAACGCCTGCGCAAGGGCCGGGCAGGCTGGGGTCGTTTGCTGAGCGTCAAGTGGCTTCCTGCCCCGGAGCTCCGGGTGGGCATCGTGGTGTCCAAGAAGGTGGGCAAAGCGGTGGTGCGCAACCGGGTAAAGCGCCGCCTCCGGGAGATCCTCCGCCGCCTCCACCTGCCCAAGGCCCACCTCCTGGTGGTGGCAGGCCCGGAGGCCCGGGAAGCGGGCTACGCCGAGCTCTTTCAGGACCTCATCCGCGCCCTCAGGAAGAGCGGCCTGATACAATAGGCGGCGTGCGCGGCTTGCTGATCCTTTTGGTGAAAACCTACCGCAGGTTCCTTTCCCCCCTGAAACCCAGGACCTGCCGCTTCCACCCCACCTGCTCCGCCTACGCCCTCGAGGCCCTAGAGCGCCACGGAGCCCTATGGGGTAGCTACCTGGCGGCCCGGCGCATCCTGAGGTGCCACCCCCTCCACCCCGGGGGCCTGGACCCTGTCCCCCCGGTCTTCCCCCCCAGGAAGGCGAAGGAGGGGGCCCGATGAGGCGGGTTTGGGCCCTGGCCCTCCTCCTCCTGCCCGCCCTGGCCCTCGAGGCCCAGTTCAAGCAGGTGGACGTCAACGGGGACGGGACTCTGGAGACCGTGGCCGTCACCAACCTCATGGATCTAGCCTTCAACCGCCAGGGCCAGGTGGTGGGCTGGTACGTGAAAGCCTTCAAGGGAACCGTCTTCAACGACTACACCCGGGCTCCTAACCTTTCGGCCAATGGCCCCGTGGTGGTCCCCCAGGGCTTCACCCCGGAGGAAGCGGAGTTCCTGGTAGAGGGAGACCGCCTCCTGGCCCGCTTCCAGGGACCCGAGGGCACCCTCACCTACCGCATCGCCAAGGGGCGTTACACCGTGGAGGTGGAGGCCGACTTCCCCCTCACCCTGCGGCTTGCCGCCCAGGGTAGCCCGCGGGTCCTCCTAAAAGGGCAAAGCGAACCCCTACCCAGCGGGGAAGGGGAGCTGCACTACATGGCCTGGCAGACCCGGCCCCGGGCGGGATACGCCCTGGTGGCCTTCGGGAACATCCCCTTGCGGGCCAAGCTGGTGGGGAGGGAGGGGGAGGTGGCCCTCCCTCCCGGGGAGGTCTTGCGGATCTACGGGGGCCAAAACGAGTTGGTGCGTTTCCACGTGGAAGGCCTCCTCCCCCTTCCTGGCCTCTTCAGCCCCAACCTCTGGGGCCAGCTCTCCTTAGGCCTCCTCTGGATCATGGAAACCGCCTTCCGCTACACGGGGAGCTGGGGACTGGCCATCCTCTTCCTCACCCTGGTGGTGCGCCTCCTCCTCTGGCCCCTCATGCACCAGCAGTTCAAAAGCCTGGCGGAGATGCAGCGCCTCCAGCCCCTTATCCAGAAGATCAACCAGAAGTACAAGGACGACCCCAACAAGCGGGCCGAGGCCACCATGAAGCTCTACCAGGAGCACAAGGTGAACCCGGCAGCCGGATGCCTACCCCTCCTCATCCAGATGCCCATTCTCTTCCTCCTCTGGAAGGTGATCGCCAATTACGAGTTCGGCCAGGGCCTCCTGTGGATCCCCGACCTCGCCCTTCCCGACCCCTTCTACGTCCTTCCCCTGCTCTACGTGATCACCACCTTCCTCTCCACCTGGCTTTCCGCCCACGGCAACAAGGACCTCATCCGCCAAAGCCTTTTCATGAACCTGATCTTCATCTTCCTGGTGCTGCAGTTCCCCTCAGGGGTCACCCTCTACTGGGTGCTCTCCAACGTGATCGGCCTAGGGCAACAGTGGATGATTAACCAAAGCCTGAAGCCCCTAAAGGCATAAACTAGGGGCATGGAAGAGCGCAAGAGGAGCATCGACGACCTCCTCTCCGACCTGGGGGTTCTGGAGGAAGCCCCGGTGGAGGTGGAGCTCAAGGAGCTGGGCAAGGAAGCCCTGACCAGGGGTCCTAAAGAAGTCCTGGAAGAGTTCCTGGTCGGCCTGCTTCTGCGCCTGGACCCCGCCTACTATGTGGAGATCCGCCAAGAAGGCAACCTTTTCCGGGTTGAGGTGAAGGGAGGAGACCTGGGCCGCCTCATCGGCAAGGAGGGGCGCACCCTAAAGGCGGTGGAGTACCTGGCGGGGGTGGTGCTGGCCAAGCACTTTGGGGGGGAGTACCGGGTGGTCCTGGACGCAGCTGGCTACCGCAAGCGTCAGGAAGAGAGGATTCGCCGGATGGCCGAGGACGCCGCCCTCACCGTGGCCCTCACCGGGGAGGCCCTGCACCTTCCTCCCATGCGCCCCTCGGAGAGGCGCATCGTCCACATGCTCCTCAAGAACCACCCCAAGGTGACCACGGAAAGCCAGGGAGAGGGCGAGGCGCGGCACGTGGTGGTCCATCCCCGTGATCCGGCTTCTCCGGGAGCTAAGCGGGAGGCTTAGGGAGGCGGGGCTTCCCGAGGGGGAGGCCCTGGACCTGCTGGCCAAGGCCTCGGGCCTTTCGCGGAAAGATCTCCTCCTGGGCCTTTCCCAGGCTCCGCCCCAGGGCGTGGCGGAGCGGGCTTGGGCCTTGTTGGCGAAGCGCCTTTCCGGCTACCCCCTCCAGTACCTCCTGGGAGAGGTAGAGTTTTTTGGCCTCCCATTGAAGGTGGCGGAAGGGGTGCTCATCCCCCGGCCGGAAACCGAGGGCTTAGTGGAGCTGGCCATAAAGCTTTCTCTTCCGGAAAGGCCCCGCGTCCTGGACGTGGGCACGGGCACGGGGGCTATCGCCCTGGCCGTGAAGCAGCACCTGCCGGAGGCGGAGGTTTTCGCCACAGAGGTGGACGACCCAGCCCTTGCCCTGGCGGAGGAGAACGCGCGCAGGCTAGGCCTGGCGGTGCACTTTCTCAGGGCCTCCCTCACCGGGGGGCTTAGGGAGCTGCACCTCATCGTGTCCAACCCTCCCTACCTGCCGGAGGGCTACCGGGAGCAGGCCCCCGGGGAACTGGCCTACGAGAACCCCCTGGCCCTCTACGGGGGGGAGGAGGGGCTTTCCCTGGCCCGGCCCCTGGCCCTGGAGGCGAAACAGGCCCTCCGGCCAGGCGGGTACCTCCTCCTGGAGCTCGCCCCAGAAAACGTGCACTCGCTGGCGGAGGAACTGAAGAGGGGGGGCTGGCAGGAGGTGGCGGTGCTAGGGGACCTGACGGGCCGGGACCGGTACCTCCGGGCCCGGCGGCCCCCCTAGGAGGCCGTAGTAGAGAAGAGGCCTTTCCACCGTCCAGAGGTCCCTGGCGGCCACCACCCCCACCCGCACCACCCCCCGGCGTCCTTGGAGGAGGGCCAGGCCCCGGGCCAGCTCCTCCGGGGAGGGGAAGGTGGCGTACTCTGGCGGAAAACCTGCCTCCAGGAGCTTTTGGCGCACCCGCTCCCCGAGTTCCTCCAGCACCTCCTGGTCCCGGGCCGGGGTGGAGAGGCGGAAGGTGGTGCTGGCCAGCACATCCCCACCCGCAAAAGCCCGTTTTTCCGGGTAAAAGCGCACCCGTACCAGGAGCCGCCCCTCCCGGTAACCGGCCCCTTCCAGCACCGCCAAACCCGGTCCCTCCGGCCCGTCCAAAAGCTCCGCGCCGCGAAACCCCTGGAGGGAGGCCCTTCGTTCCGCCACCCGTTCCAAGGCCACCCTTCCCTCCCCCGCACCCAGGCGGACCTCTCCCAGGTAAAGGCCCTGGCTCAGGCGGAGGAGGTTTTGCGAAAGCTGGCCCCGCTCGCCCTGGAGGGCCTCGGCTTGCAGGAGAAGGTTCCGGACCCGGTCCTCCGCCTGCCCGAGCTCCTGCCGCGACCGGGCCAAGGCCGCCCTGAGGGCCTCCACCTCCCGCACCAAGGCCTCCCTCTGCCGCCGCACCTCCTCCAGGCGGGCCTGGGCCAAGACCAGATCCCCTTCCAGGCGCCTGCGCTCCTCAAGCAGCCTAGCCCTTTCCCCCTCTGCCCTCCTGGCCCCCTCCTGCACCGCGGAAAGCCTGCGCTCCAGGGCCAAGAGCTCCTCCCCCCTACGGGCAAGCTCCCGGCTCCGTTCCTCCAGGATGCGGAGGAGTTCCTGCCGCTCCGCTTCCAGGCTAGCCTTTTCCCGCTGCAAGGCTCCCCGCTCCCGCTGCAGGACCTCCACCTGCTCCGCCAAGGCCAGGGCCTCCCCCTGCAGGCGCCGCCGCAAGGCCTCCCCCTCCTCCAGGGCCTCGGCCAGCTCCCGCCTTTCGGCCCGCAGGGCGTTGAGCTCGGCCAGGGCCCGGGAGGCCTCGGCCTCCATGGCCTCCTTTACCCGCAAAAGGGCCTCCCGTTCGGCCTTGAGGCTATCCCGCTCCTGGCGTACAGCTTGGGCCTGGAGGATGATCTCCCGGGCCTCTTGAAAGACCAGTAGGAAACCCAGGTAGCTGAAGAGGGCGATCCCCACCCCGGTGAGGACCGCGATCAGGGTGGCCGTCTGCCGGGGCCTCAGGCCGAAGAGGCGAAAGTGCCGCTTCCCCGCCCACTTGGCCACCTTGTCCCCCAGGTAGGCTACCAAGGCAGCCAGGAGGAGGATGAGGACAAGGAGGCTCCAGAAGGCCATGACCTAAAGCTCGTAGTCCTCGCCCAGGTAGTGGCGCCGCACCCCCTGGTCGCGGGCAAAGGTCTCGGGGTCTCCGTGGAAAAGGATCTCCCCATCGTACATCACGTAGACCCGGTCGGTGATGGCCAAAGTCTCCCGCACGGAGTGGTCGGTGACGAAGACCCCTACCCCCCGCCTTTCCCGGAGCTCGGCGATCACCTTCTGGATCTCGCGGACGTTCTTGGGGTCCACCCCGGTGAAAGGCTCGTCCAGGAGGATGAAGTCCGGGTCTGTGCAAAGGGCGCGGGCGATCTCCAGCCGGCGCCTTTCCCCGCCGGAGAGGGCGTAGGCTAGGCGGTCTTTGAGGTGGTAGATGGCCAGCTCCTCCAGAAGGGCCTTGGCCTTCTCCAGGCGCTCCTTCCTGGAAAGTGGTTGAAACTCCAAGATGGCCAAGAGGTTCTCCAGAACCGTCATGCGCCGGAAGGCCGAGGGCTCCTGGGGGAGGTAGCCGAGGCCCAAACGGGCCCGGCGGTACATGGGCAGGCGGCTCACCTCCTGTCCCTTCAGGAAGATCCGCCCCCCTGTGGGCCTTATGAAGCCCACCATCATGTAGAAGGTGGTGGTTTTCCCCGCCCCGTTGGGGCCGAAGAGGGCCACGATCTCTCCCCGCCTGAGGCGGAGGTCCACTCCCCGCACCACCTCCTTGGGGCCGTAGCGCTTGCGCAGGCCTTGGGCCAGAAGATCCCCCTCCATTGCTTTCAGGCTAAGGGGCAACCTTTAACCCCGGGTGAGATAATGGGCGAGGTATGGTGGTGACCCGCATCGCCCCAAGCCCCACGGGGGACCCCCATGTGGGCACGGCCTACATCGCCCTCTTCAACCACGTCTGGGCCAGGAAAAACGGGGGGCGCTTCCTGGTGCGCATCGAGGACACCGACCGCGCCCGCTACGTGCCTGGGGCGGAGGCGCGCATCCTGGCCGCCCTCAGGTGGCTCGGCATCCCCTACGACGAGGGGCCGGACATCGGCGGGCCGAGGGGCCCTTACCGGCAGTCGGAGCGGCTTCCCCTCTACCAGAAGCATGCGGAAGAACTCCTGAAGCGGGGCTGGGCCTACCGGGCCTTCGAGACCCCGGAGGAGCTGGAAAGAATCCGCAAGGAGAAGGGCGGCTACGACGGCCGGGCCCGGAACATCCCTCCCGAGGAGGCCGAGGAGCGGGCCAGGCGGGGCGAGCCCCACGTGATCCGCCTCAAGGTCCCCCGTCCGGGCACCACGGAGGTGAGGGATGAGCTGCGGGGCCTGGTGGCTTACGACAACGCCGAGATCCCCGACGTGGTCCTCCTCAAGTCCGACGGCTACCCCACCTACCACCTGGCCAACGTGGTGGACGACCACCTCATGGGGGTCACGGACGTGATCCGGGCAGAGGAGTGGCTGGTCTCCACCCCCATCCACGTCCTCCTCTACCGGGCCTTCGGCTGGCCCGTGCCCAGGTTCTACCACATGCCCCTCCTCAGAAATCCCGACAAGACCAAGATCAGCAAGCGGAAGAGCCACACCTCCTTGGAGTGGTACAAGGCGGAAGGGTTTTTGCCCGAGGCCTTAAGGAACTACCTGGCCCTCATGGGCTTCTCCATGCCCGACGGGCGGGAGATCTTCACCCTCGAGGAGCTCGTCCAGGCCTTCACCTGGGAGCGGGTCTCCCTGGGGGGGCCGGTCTTCGACCTGGAGAAGCTCCGCTGGATGAACGGGAAGTACATCCGCGAGGTGCTCCCCCTGGAGGAAGTGGCGGAAAGGGCGAAGCCTTTCCTGGAAGCCGCGGGGTGCGCCTGGCCGGACGAGGCCTACCTGCGGCGGGCGGTGGCCCTCATGCGCCCCCGGTTCGACACCCTAAGGGAGCTTCCCGAGAAGGCCCCCTACCTCTTCCGCGAGGACTACCCCTTCTCGGAGAAGGCCCAGGAGAAGCTGCAGGAGGGCCTTCCCATCCTCCAGGAGGTGAGGCCCCTCCTCGAGGCCCAGGCGGACTGGGGCGAGACCGCCCTGGAGGCGCTCCTGCGGGGCTTCGCCGGGGAGCGGGGCCTGAAGCTCGGCCAGGTGGCCCAGCCCCTAAGGGCCGCCCTCACGGGGAGCCTGGAGACCCCGGGGCTTTTTGAGATCATGGCCCTCCTGGGCAAGGAGCGCGTGCTCTCCCGGCTGGCGCAGGTTCTGGGGAACCGCCCATGAAGGGTTTCAAGTGAAAGGCTACGCAAAAGCGGCTATACTGGTTGTTATGGGGCGTCTATTTCCGCTTCCCTCGCCCTCCCTGGGACCGGCGAGCGCCCAAAGCACCACCAGCCTGCCTTTCGGCTACGGGGAGGGGCTGGGCCTCTCCTTTGGGGCGGGGGTGGAGAACCGCCTCCGGCAGAACCTCTCTGGCCGCCTCACCGCCGAGCTCGCCCCGGGGATGGAGAGGCTTTGGGACCCCTGCACCGGCCTCTTCGCCGGGGGGGCCCATGTCTACGGCCTCGCCGACTTTCCCAAGGCGGGGCGCTTCGCCTGGGGAGCGAACTTCCGGTAGCATCCAAGGGGTCCATGGGCTTCTTTGACCGCCTCAAGGCCGGCCTCTCCAAGACCCGGGAGAGGCTCCTCAAGGCCATCCCCTGGGGGGCCGACCCCGAGGAGGTGCTGGAGGAGCTGGAGATGGCCCTCCTGGCCGCGGACGTGGGCCTGGCCGCCACCGAGGAGCTCCTCGCCGAGGTGCGGGCCTCCGGGCGGAAGGACCTGAAGGAAGCGGTGAAGGAGAAGCTCGTCCAGATGCTGGAGCCGGAGGAGCGAAGGGCCACCTTACGCAAGCTCGGCTTCCGCCCCCAAGGTCCTAAGCCCGTGGAGCCCAAGGGCCACGTGGTCCTGGTGGTGGGGGTGAACGGGGTGGGCAAGACCACCACCATCGCCAAGCTGGGCCGCCTCTACGGGGGCCTGGGCAAGAAGGTGATGTTCTGCGCCGGGGACACCTTCCGCGCCGCCGGGGGCGCCCAGCTTTCCGAGTGGGGGAAGCGCCTCGGCATCCCCGTCCTCCAGGGCCCGGAAGGAGCCGACCCTGCGGCCTTGGCCTTTGACGCCGCCCAGGCCCGGAAGGCCCGGGGTTACGACCTCCTCCTGGTGGACACCGCCGGAAGGCTCCACACCAAGCACAACCTGATGGAGGAGCTGAAGAAGGTGAAGCGGGCCATCGCCAAGGCCGACCCCGAGGAGCCTAAGGAGGTCTGGCTGGTGCTGGACGCGGTAACCGGGCAAAACGGCCTGGAGCAGGCCAAGCGGTTCCACGAGGCCGTGGGCCTCACCGGGGTCATCGTCACCAAGCTGGACGGCACCGCCAAGGGCGGGGTCCTCATTCCCATCGTGCGCACCCTGAAGGTGCCCATCCGCTTCATCGGGGTGGGGGAAGGCCCAGACGACCTTCAGCCCTTCGACGCTGAGGCCTTCGTGGAGGCGTTGCTGGAGGGGTAGTGGCGGAGGCCTCGCCCGCCCCTTCGCCGGGGCCCCAGGCGGAAGGCCTCCGCAGAGGGTGGCGTCAGGGGCCTGCCCTCTCCCCCGTAGGACGGTCCCCGTGGACAGGCACCGGGTCCTCCCGCCAAGGGCAGTGGCGGCACCCCGAGCGGCAGCAATAGCCCCGCCTGCGGTGGAAGGCCTCGGTGAAGACCACCCGCCCTTCCTCCCAGTAAAAGTCCTCCCCTTCCCGGAGTCCCTCGAACCCCACAAGGCCAGTTTAGGGGTATGCTTTGGGGGATGAACCGCGGCTTCCTCCTGCTGGGCTTCGCCTGGACCGTGGCCCTGGTGGCTACCCTGGGAAGCCTCTATTACTCGGAGGTGCGGCTCTTCCTACCCTGCGAGCTCTGCTGGTACCAGCGGGTTTTCATGTACCCCCTGGCGGTGATCCTGGGCCTGGCCCTCTGGCGGCAGGACCTTAGGATCTGGCCCCATGCCCTGGCCCTCTCCCTGATCGGCGGGCTCCTGAGCGCCCTGCACCTCTTCCAGCAACGCTTCCCCGACCTCTTCACCCTGGCCTGCAAACCCCCGGTGCCCTGCACCGTGGAGTACATCCCGGAGTTCCCCATCCCCCTGCAGGCCCTCATCGCCTTCGGCCTCATCGCGGGCAGCATGCTCCTCGTGGCCAAGGAGGCCAGGGGTGGCCAACCCCACCCGCAGGGGTAGCGGCAGGTAAACTAGCCTCGTGATCCTCGTCCTGGACTTTGGCTCCCAGTACACCAGGCTCATCGCCAGGAGGCTTCGGGAACTCCGGGCCTTCTCCTTGATCCTTCCCGGGGACACCCCCCTGGAGGAGGTCCTGAAGCATGGGCCCGAGGCCCTGATCCTCTCCGGCGGGCCCAACAGCGTCTTCGACCCCCAAGCCCCCCGGCCCGACCCCCGGGTGCTGGAGCTTGGCCTACCCACCCTGGGCATCTGCTACGGGATGCAGCTTCTTGCCCAGGAGCTCGGGGGCAAGGTGGAGCGGGCGGGGCGGGCGGAGTACGGCAAGGCCCTCCTCACCCGCCACCAAGGCCCCCTTTTCCGGGGCTTGGAGGGCGACGTCCAGGTGTGGATGAGCCACCAAGACGCGGTAACCGAGCTCCCCCCGGGGTGGCGGGTGGTGGCGGAGACCGAGGAAAACCCGGTGGCGGCCATGGAG
Source organism: Thermus thermamylovorans (assembly GCF_004307015.1). Lineage (NCBI taxonomy): Bacteria > Thermotogati > Deinococcota > Deinococci > Thermales > Thermaceae > Thermus > Thermus thermamylovorans. The sequence continues at coordinate 77,482 of NZ_SIJL01000006.1, read as the reverse complement.
GGCCCGGACGGCCGGACCTTCGCCGTCCAGTTCCACCCCGAGGTAGCCCACACCCCTAAAGGGATGCAGATCCTGGAAAACTTCCTGGAGCTCGCTGGGGTCAGGCGGGACTGGACCCCGGAGCACGTGCTGGAGGGCCTGGTGGAGGAGGTGCGGGAGCGGGTGGGGCAAGACCGCGTTTTGCTGGCGGTTTCCGGGGGGGTGGACTCCAGCACCCTGGCCCTCCTCCTGGCCCGGGCGGGGGTGGACCACCTGGCGGTCTTCGTGGACCACGGCCTCCTGCGCCTGGGGGAGCGGGAGGAGGTGGAGGGGGCCCTTAGGGCCCTTGGGGTCAACCTCCTCGTGGTGGACGCCAAGGAGCGCTTCCTGGAGGCCCTGAAGGGGGTGGAGGACCCGGAGGAAAAGCGCCGGATCATCGGCCGGGAGTTCGTGGAGGTCTTCAGCCAGTTGGCCCGGGAAAAGGGGCCCTTCCGCTTCCTGGCCCAGGGTACCCTCTACCCCGACGTGATCGAGTCCGCCGGGGAAGGGGGGGCGGCCAAGATCAAGAGCCACCACAACGTGGGGGGCCTCCCCGAGGACCTCCAGTTTGAGCTCCTCGAGCCCTTCCGCCTCCTCTTCAAGGACGAGGTGCGGGAGCTGGCCCTCCTCCTCGGCCTCCCCGACCCCATCCGCCTGCGCCACCCCTTCCCGGGGCCGGGCCTGGCGGTGCGCGTGCTGGGGGAGGTCACGGAGGAAAAGCTCTCCATCCTCCGGCGGGCGGAGGACATCTTCGTAAGCCTCCTCCGGGAATGGGGCCTCTACGGCCAGGTGGCCCAGGCCCTGGCGGTCCTCACCCCCGTGCGGAGCGTAGGGGTCGCAGGGGACGAGCGGAAGTACGGCTACGTTCTGGCCTTAAGGGCGGTGACCACCGAAGACTTCATGACCGCGGACTGGGCCAGGCTCCCCCTGGAGTTTTTGGACGAGGTGGCAAGGCGCATCACCCGCCGGGTGCCGGAGATCGGCCGGGTGGTCTACGACCTCACCTCCAAGCCTCCCGCCACCATAGAATGGGAGTGATGGGCGAACCCGCCAAGGCCCTAAAACCCCTTTCCCTGGAGGAGTACCTGGCATGGGAAACCCGGTCTACAACCAAGCATGAGCTGGTGGAGGGCCTGCCCTACGCCATGGCCGGGGCCAGCCGGGCCCACAACCTGGTGGTGAGCCACCTGCACTACCTCCTTTACCCGTTGGCCCGGCGCAAGGGTTGCCGCCTCTACGTGGCGGACATGAAGCTCAAGGTGGGGGAACGCACCGTCTACTACCCCGACCTCATGGCGGTTTGCGCCCCGCCCCTGGAAAACCCCTACTACGAGGAGGCCCCTTGCCTGGTGGTGGAGGTGCTCTCGGAGAGCACGGAAGGGGTGGACCGGCGGGAGAAACTCTGGCGCTACCTGGCCCTCCCCTCTTTGGAGGGCTACCTCCTGGTGAGCGCCCTGGAGCGGCGGGCGGAGCTTTACCGCAAGGGGGAGGAAGGCGTTTTGTACCAAGCCTTCACAGACGGGGAGGTGCCCCTACCCTGCCTGGAGGGCGCCTTACCCCTGGAGGAGGTCTACGCCGGGGTGGACCTGGAGCCCCGCCCCGGCTAAACTGGAGGGGAAAGGAGGCAAGGTATGCCCACCTTTATCGTCCTCAGCACCCTCACGGATGATGGCGCCGAGACCCTGGTGAAAAACCCCGAGCGCATCAAGGAGGTGAACCAGGAGCTGGAACAGGACTTCGGGGTCAAAGTGGTGGCCCAGTACGCCGTCCTCGGCCCCTACGACTTCGTGAACATCGTGGAGGCGGAGGATGCCCTGGCCGTGGCCCGGGCCATGCTCCACCTGGGGGCGCGGGGGAGCGTGAAGACCACCACCCTCGAGGCCATCCCCGTGGCCGACCTCATCGCCAAGCTCAAGTAGTGGAGGTCCTGGAAACCGCCGTCTACGCCGAGGATCTGGAGAAGGCCCGGGCCTTTTACGAGGGGGTCCTGGGCCTTCCTTGCTTTCAGTACCAGCCCCCGCGCCACGCCTTCTTCCGGGCCGGGCAGGGGGTCTTTCTGGTCTTCAACCCAGAACACACGGAAAAGGACCAGGCCTTACCTCCCCACGGGGCCAAGGGAAGCGTCCACGTGGCCTTCCAGGTGGAGGAGGAAGAGCTTCCCCGCTGGGCGGAAAAGCTCCAGGAAGCGGGCTTTCCCGTCTGGTGGGCGGACTGGCCCAGGGGGAAAAGCCTTTACACCCGCGACCCCGCGGGGAACCTGGTGGAACTGGCCCCGGCCAGAATCTGGGGCCTAGAATGAGGGCATGGCCACCCGCTACCGCTTCGGGGTAGAGGAGTTTGAGCGGCTTTTCCAGGGCGTGAAGCACCTGGAACTCCTAAGGGGGGAGATCTACGAGATGAGCCCCATCGGTCCTAGGCATGTCTTTACCGTGGCTCGGCTGGACAAAAAGTTCCAGGCTCTTTTGGGGGAGGAAGCCGTCGTCACCGTGCAGTCCCCCCTGCGCATCCCGCCCCGTTCCGAGCCCGAACCAGACCTCCTGGTGCTGAAGCCCCCTCTAGAAGCCTATGCGGAACGCCTCCCCGAGCCCCAGGACGTCCTCCTCCTCATCGAGGTGGCCGACACCAGCCTGGAGCACGACCGGGCCAAGCTCGCCCTCTACGCCGAGGCAGGCCTTCCCGAGGTCTGGATCGTGAACCTCCAGGAAAACCTCCTGGAGGTCTACCGCGAACCCCAGGGAAGCCATTACCGCCTGCGGGAGCTGGTGCCTCCCGGGGAGGCCAAGGCCCCCCTGGCCTTCCCCGAACGGCCCGTCCCCTGGTCGTGAGGCGGGTGGAGCTCTACACCGACGGGGCCTGCCTGGGTAACCCCGGGCCCGGGGGTTGGGCGGCCCTCCTGCGTTACAGCGCCAGGGAGAAGCTCCTCTCCGGGGGGGAGCCCTGCACCACCAACAACCGCATGGAGCTCACCGCCCTCCTTCAGGGCCTTAAGGCCCTCAAGGAGCCTTGCGAGGTGCACCTCTTTTCCGACAGCCAGTATTTGGTGCGGGCCCTCAGCGAATGGCTTCCCGCCTGGCAGAGGCGGGGCCTGCGCAAGGCGGACGGGAAGCCTGTAGAAAACCGCGACCTCTGGGAGGCCATCCTGGAAGAGTTGAAACGCCACCGCGTCCTCCCCACCTGGGTGCGGGGGCACAACGGCCACCCGGAAAACGAGCGGGTGGACCGGGAGGCGAGGCGCCAGGCCCAGCGGCAAAAGGCCCAGGCCCGCACCCCCTGCCCCCCAAAGAGGGCTCCCACCGACACGCTTTTCTCCGAATAAGCAAAAAAGCGTTATACTCAGGCCATGCCCACCGATCCCAAGGCCCTGGAAAGCCGCCTCCGTCCGGAGGAACGGGAAAGCCCGGTTTTCAAGGCCAATAAGGACGCCTGGGTGGCCCTGGTGCGGGACTTCAGGGAAAGCCTGGAGGGGGTGCGCCAGGGAGGAGGCCCCAAGGCCATCGAGCGCCAGCACAAAAAGGGACGCCTCTCCGCCCGGGAGCGGATCGCCAGGCTTTTAGACCCGGGCACGGAGTTCTACGAGCTCATGGCCTTCGCCGGGTGGGGAATGTACGAGGAGTGGGGCGGGGCCCCCGCGGGGGGAGTCATCACCGGCCTCGGGCAGATCCAGGGCCAGACCTGGATGATCATCGCCAACGACGCCACCGTGAAGGCAGGGGCCTTCTTCCCCATCACCGCCAAAAAGGTGATCCGGGCCCAGACCATGGCGTTGGAAAACCGCATTCCCACCCTGTACCTGGTGGACTCCGCCGGGGTTTTCCTACCCCTTCAGGACGAGGTCTTCCCGGACCAGGACGACTTTGGCCGCATCTTCTACCTCAACGCCCGCATGTCCGCCCTGGGCATCCCCCAGATCTCGGCCATCATGGGCAACTGCGTGGCCGGGGGCGCCTACCTCCCCGTCATGACCGATGTCCTCATCATGACCGAGGGAAGCGGCCTCTACCTGGCGGGCCCCGCCCTGGTAAAGGCGGCCATCGGCCAGGAGGTGACCAGCGAGGAGCTGGGTGGGGCCCGCATGCACTTTGAGGTCTCGGGCACCGTGGACTTTTACGAACCCAGCGACGAAGCGGCCATAGAGAGGATCCGAAAGCTCATCGCCCTCTACCCGCCCCCCAGGCTTGCCCCCTGGGCGGAAGGACGCAAGGAACCCAGGGAACCCCTTTACCCCGCCGAAGACCTCTACGGACTCATCGCCCCCGACGGCTCCAGGCCTTACGACCTCCGGGAGGTGATCGCCCGCCTTGTGGACGGCTCGGAGTTCCTGGAGTACAAGGGGGGGTACGGGGAGACCCTGGTCACGGGCTTCGCCCGCATCGGGAGCTTCCCCGTGGGCATCGTGGGGAATCAGCGCCTTATCCTGAAGAAGAAGGGACGAATCGAGGTGGGTGGGGTGATCTATGCGGAGGCGGCGGACAAGGCCGCCCGGTTCATCCTCGAGGTGAACCAGATGAACATCCCCCTCCTTTTCCTCCAGGACGTGACGGGCTTCATGGTGGGGAAGGAGTCAGAGCAGGCGGGGATCATCCGCCGGGGAGCCAAACTGGTCAATGCCGTGAGCAACTCGGTGGTGCCCAAGATCACCGTGATCCTGGGAGGCTCCTTCGGGGCGGGAAACTACGCCCTGGCGGGCAAGGCCTACGCCCCCCGCTTCCTCTTCGCCTGGCCCAGCGCCAAGTACGCGGTGATGGGTGGGGCCCAGGCGGCCAAGACCCTCTTGGAGCTGGAGGTGGAAAAGCTCAGGCGGGAAGGGAAGGAACCCTCGGACGAGGAGCTAAAGGAGCTTTACGAGCGCATCAAGGGGCGCTACGAGGAAACCCTGGACCCCCGGTACGCCGCCGCCCGGCTCTGGGTGGACGGGGTGATCTTCCCCCACGAAACCCGGAAGTGGCTCATCCGGGTCCTCGAGGCCTGCGCCCTGAACCCCGAGCGGGAGCCTTTTAGAGTGGGGGTGTTCCAGGTCTAAGGCCACCCCACCCTGGAAGCGTCAGGGTGGGGGCCCCGGCAAAAGGCCAAAAGGAGGGTCCATGGAAAAGGTGAAGTGGGTGGAGTGCCCCAGGGACGCCTGGCAAGGGTTTTCCCGCCCCATCCCCACCGAGGAAAAGGTGGCCTTTTTACACCGACTGCTGGAAGCGGGGTTTCGCCATCTGGACCTGACCAGCTTCGTCTCCCCCAAGTGGGTACCCCAGATGGCGGACGCGGAGGCGGTCTTGGCCGCCTTGCCGCCCCCGGAAGGGCGCACCTATTTGGCCATCGTGGCCAACGAGCGGGGCCTGGAAAGGGCGCTAAAGGCCCCAAACCTCACCCACGTGGGCTACCCCTTCTCCCTCTCGGAAACCTTCCAGCGCAAGAACACGAACCGCTCCATTGAGGACTCCTGGCCCCTGGTGGCGGAGATGGTGCGGGCCACGGAGGGGAGGCTTGGCCTCGTGGTCTACCTCTCCATGGCCTTCGGCAACCCCTACGGGGATCCCTGGAGCCTGGAGGCCGTCCTGGAGGCCATCGGAAGGCTCCGGGCGCTGGGGGTGCGGGAGATCGCCCTGGCGGACACCTACGGGGTGGCGGAGGCAAGCCGTATCCAGGAGGTGCTAGGGGAGGCCGTGGCCCGCTTTGGCCCCGAAGGCCTGGGGGCCCACCTCCACGCCCGGCCCGAGGGGGTCTTGGCCAAGGTGGAGGCGGTGCTGGGGGCGGGGGTGCGCTGGCTGGAGGGGGCCTTGGCGGGGGTGGGGGGCTGCCCCTTTGCCGGGGACGAGCTGGTGGGCAACCTACCCACGGAGAAGGTCCTGCCCCACCTCGAGGCCCAAGGCCTCACCACGGGGGTGGACATGAGAGCGCTCCCCCTCTTAGCGGAGGAGGCGGCCCGGCTCCGGCTCCTCTACGGCTGAGCACCCGAGATCGTCCACACGATTTTGTACGTCCTGGAAAACGGCATAACGGTGTCGCCGACCAGAACAGGATACCGTGGGACTCCTCGGATGTACTGGATCCACCGCAGCTTCATCTTTCCATCGCCTCCTCAGCCCGGATGGCTTTGTTGGAACCCCACCTCCCCGCTCCCCTATTGCGCACCGCGCACCCTGATGTAGAGCAAGAGCGCCGCGATGAGGGCGGTTGCCGAACCACCCAAGATCAAGAGCGTTTGGACGCCGAACCTTTGGAGAACCGCACCGGCACTTAGGAACACGACCACAGGGATGACCCGTAGGGCCGCATACTGAACAGCAAAGGCCCGGCCCAGGACCTCCGAAGGCAGGGTCCGCTGCAGGATGCTGGCCGTGTAGACCGAAACCAATTCGGCCGTCAGACCGGCGAGCGCCACCGCCAGCAACCACCCCTCCAGTCCCCCGACGAAGCCCAGGGACCCAACCAGGAAGCCGAACAGGACCGTGGCAAGTCCGGACAACCGGTGCTCATCCATCCGCCCCGCCAGTGGAGTGGCTATCAGGGTCGCAGCGATGGCCCCGAGCGCCATCGCTCCGGTGAGGAATCCATAGCCAGCGGCGCCGTGGCGCAGAACCTGTTCAGAAACAACGGGCAGGGCTATGACCAGAACCGGAATACCGACGTTGACCACCACCAGATCGGCCATGGCGAGCAAAGCCGCGCCGTGGCGGCGCAGGATACCCACCCCACTCACGAAATCCTGCAGTACCCTTGGCCGCCGGCCCCGCACCACTAGGGATTCCCCGTTCATGCGACGGATCGGCAGCAGAGCCGCCGACGCCACAGACAAGGCCGCATTCGCCATGAACGTGTACGCCGGGCCTACCCAGGCTAAGAGTACGCCCGTCATAACCTTGCCAAACAGGTCGCACGCGTTGCGGCTCAACCTGAGCAGCGCGTTGGCGCGTGTCAGGTCCACCTGGTCAACGATGGTCGGGACCACAGCCCCGGCTGCGACGGTAAGAAAACTGGCGGTTACCGCATGGGCCACCACAGCAAGGTACAGGTGCCACGCCTGCAAGTTGCCCAGGAGCGACAGCCCAGCCACAGCCAGACCGAGCAGGGCCCGGAAACTTTCCGCAACGAGTATCACTTTTGTCCTTGAAGCAGCGTCCGCATAAACACCGGCAAAGGGAGCCAGCAGCAGCGAAGGGACAACCTGGACGGCAAAGGCCAGCCCAAGTTGTAGGGCGCTGCCCGTCAGCTGAAACACCAGCCACGGGACGGCAAGGGAGAACACGTTCTCGCCAATGCGGGACGAGGTCCTGCTGAGGAAAAAGTAGGAGAAGGTGGGGTTTCGGGCGAAAAGCGCAAGCCCCAGCCTGGTCATCAAGGCGACAATGGCTTCATGCCGTTTCATGCCGATTTCCTTATCCTAGACTACCAGCGAAAGAGGGTGTGCCGCCGCATCTGCCCCCCCGGGGCCGGGGGGTGCGCAGAGCAACTCCTGGTTTTAGCCCCTCACCGTTTCTTGCACCCAGTGGGGGCTGTTCAGGGTGATCTTGGCAATCTTCTTAGCGGGGAGCCCCCGCTCGGCGTGGTAGACCACCAAGAAGCGGGTCCTCTCTATCGGGTCCTTGGCCTTCTCGACCCGCTGCCACAAGGCCGTTAAAGGTCAGGTGGTCGGCTACGGTCATAGGCGAAGGATCCAACAAGAAAGGGTATCAGGCGGCCCGCTTCAGGTAAATGCCGGGGTCGGCGGGGTTGGCGATGGCGTTCACCCGGGCAAGGAGCTCCTCGGGAGGAAGGCCGAGGAGAGCGGTCATCTCCCCGGGAGAGACCACGGCCTCGTAGAACCTCCGCGCCCCCCGCTCCAGGAGGAGGGCCATCAGTTCGGAAAGGGCCGCCTCGCCCCCGGGAAACGCCGGGCCGAAGGCGTCGGGGGTGAGGAGGTCCTTCTTGCCCCCGTGGATCACAACCGCGTAGCGGGCCTGGTGGCGGCGGTCCTGCCAGTCGGTGATGAGGTAGACCTTGGCCTCGGGGAAACGCACCCCCTTGAGGGCCTCCTTGAGGGCCTCGAGGGTCAGCCGGGGAGCAGCGCGCAAGCCCACGCGTTCCATGCTTCCCATCTTACGGCCGCCCCCTAGGGACAGGGGTCCTCAGCCCAGGAGCTTGCGGGCGTAGATGATCTGCCCTGCATGGTGCTGGGCGTGCTCCACCAGGTGGTGGAGGATATGGGCCCTGGGCGCCTTCAGGCCCTGGGCGCCCACGGAAACCTCCTGGCCGAGTTCCTCTTCCCTTACCCTCCGGAAGGCGGAGGAAAGCCTCGCCCAAGCCTCTCGGAAGCGGGCCTCCACCACCTCCTTGGGCTCGGGCTCCCCTCCTAGCTCCCACTCCCGCCCCCTTTTGGCCCAGTCGGGAAGCTCCTGGGGAAAAGCATAGGAAAGGAGCCGCAAGGAGCTTCCCGCGATGTGGCGCACCAGGCCCCCAATGGGGTTCGTCCCCTCCTTGGGCCGCCACCAAAACCCCTCCTCGGAAAGGGCAAAGGCCCAGCGATCCAGGTGAGCCTCCACCTCCTTCAAGCCCTTGATCCAGGCGGAAACCACCGGGGGCACCCCCGGCTCCAGGGGTTCCAGAAAGGGCGCAGGCATACCCCCATGCTACACCCCGTAAACTGACGGGCGTGGAGGCCCTGGCCCTGCTCGCCCTCTTGGCCGGTGCGGCCCTCTTCCTCGCCCGGCGCAGGAGGCCCCCTACCTGCCCCCGCTGCGGCCTGCCCCGGGCCCTGGCCCTGGAGGTGGCCCGCCACCGGCGCTTCTGCCCCCAGGTGGCCTTCCGCACCTGCCCCTTTGACCCCAGGAAGGGGGTGTACCGCCAAAGGCGATGAACCCGGTGGAAGCCGCGTGGGAGGCCCTCGAGGCGGACCTCGCCGACTACCTGAGGCAAAAGGGCCTCGCCCCCTCCTGCCGGGCGGGGTGCTTCGCCTGCTGCCACGGCCTGGTGACCCTCTCCCGCCTGGAGGGGGAGGCCCTCCTCCCCCACCTCACGGAGGCGCAGCGGGCCCGCCTCCTGGAGGAAGGCCCCAAACGCCTGGCCCTCCTCGGGGAGGGCAAGGACGACCCCCACTTCCCGAGCCGCTTTTTCAGGGAAAGAAGGCCCTGCCCCTTCCTGGAGGGGGGCCTCTGCGGGGTCTACCCCTTCAGGCCCCTGGCCTGCCGCGGCCTCCTCACCGCCGGGGACCCCGCCCTCTGCCAGCCGGAAGCCCAGGCCCCCCGGGGCCACTTCCTCAAAGCGCCCTGGGGCATGGCCCACCGCCGCATGGAGGCGCTTTGGGAGGAGGAAGGGCGGCGCTACGGCTTCGTGGTGATAGGGGAGCTTGCGGGCCTCCTGTACCTCCTCCTCGAGGGCCTGCCCCGGGGGCGGGCGGAGGTGGAGAGGCTCCTGGAAGGGCTGGGCGTCCTCGGGGGGCGGTGGGGGTTCCAGGTGGTCTCACCCTGGCGAGGTCAGGGTGGGAACCCCGGTGGCTAGGATCCGGCGGCCCAGCCCTCCAGGCGCAGGCCCGGAACCTGACGGAAAGCCTGGTCGGCGCTCACCAGCACCAGGCCGTGGGCCTTGGCCGTGGCGGCGATCCAGAGGTCGTTGGCCCCGAGGGGCTTCCCCACCCGCTCCAGGTCCAGGCGAAGCCAGCCGTAGACCTCGGCCACCCGTTCGTCGATGGGCAGCACCCGCACCAAGCCGGCCAGGCGCACGACCCGCCTGAGGTTCGCCTACACCCTAGCGCTCTTCCTGGCCCCGTAGAAGAGCTCGCCCAGGGAAACGGCGGAGATGGCCAGCCTGGGCTCCTGCCAGGCCCGTTCCACCACCCGGGGATGCCCCTTGAGGTAGGCGATCCAGGCGTTGGTGTCCAGGAGGTAGAGGGTCACGGGAGGCCCTCGCGGACTTCCGGTTCCCCCTGGGGAGGACGCGCAAGCTCCCCCTCCCAGCTCCCCGCCAAGGCATAGAACTCCTCCCGGTGCGGCAGGGCGTGGCGTTCCAAAAGCTCGCGAAGGTAGGCGGATAGGCTCATCCCCCGGGCCTCCGCCTGCCGCTTTAGGGCCTCGTAGACCTCCCTGCGCAGATAGGTGTGCACCTGGGGCATACTACGAGTATACCCAGGCCAAATACATGGGNTCCGCTACAGGGTCGGTTCCCCATCTTTTTATCCCATTCAGCGTCTCACATGTGTCTGTCCAGGTTCAGGGGCCAGAAAAAAGGCGGCCCACAGGCCGCCTTTGGCGGAGGGGGCGGGATTCGAACCCGCGAGGCCCCTTGCGGAGCCTACCGGTTTTCGAGACCGGCCCGTTCAACCGCTCCGGCACCCCTCCCTGAGCCGGGCGAAGAAGTCCTTTAGGAGCTTAGCACACTCCCCCTCCAGGACGCCACCCCGCATCCCGCCCCCCTGGCCAAAGCGGGTGAGGGCCCCTTCCTTCAGGTTCTCCGCCCCGTAGACCACCTCCACCCTGGCCTCCCTCAGGGCGTGGTGGCACATGCGGCAGGGCTCGAGGGTCACGTAAAGCCGCCCTCCCCTAGCCCCCTTGCCCACCCTCCGGAGAAGGAGCATCTCCGCGTGGGCCGTGGGGTCCCGGGTAGCCTCCACCTGATTGTGAGCCCTGTACACCCTTTCCCCCACCACCAAGACCGCCCCCACCGGCACCTCCCCCTCCTGGAAGGCCTGCCTGGCCTCCTCGAGGGCCAAGGCCATGTACCGCTCCTCCTCGGAGGGAGGATAGAAGCCCAGCACCTCCATCACCCGCTTACCTTCCGCCCTCACCGGCCAAAGGGGCTTGAGCTCCTTAGGTACCCCTTTCTCCGCCAAAAAGTCCACCAGGCGCTTTCTCCCGTAGGGCATGGCTAGGTAGTCTCCCGGCAAGGGGCGGCGAAACCCAGGGGGAAGGGGCAGCTTGGGAGCGGGGGGAAGGAGAAAAAGGGTACCTCCTTTGCGCCTGGCCGTGTAGCCGCCGGGCAGGGTGGCCACCTTGCCCCCTAAAGCCTCCTCCAGAAGGGCGATAAGCCGGGCCTCAGGCCGGAGGTCTAAGGCCTCCAGCATCCAGCGCAAAGCCCTCCGTCTAAGGGCCCCAGGAGCCTCCAAAAGAGGTACCGCCCGGTAGGCGGGCACGAAGAAGCGGGGATCGGGTAGGAGGCGGGCTTTGGCCTCCTTCTCCAGGTGAGCCTCCTCCTCCATCCGCACCTGGGCAAAGCGGGAAAGCGCCTCCTTGGCCCCAGGAAACCGCTCCTCCACAAGGGGAAGCACCTTAAGCCTCAGGTAGTTGCGATCCCGGGAAAGGTCCTGGTTGGAGGAATCCTCCCGCCACACTTCCCCCAGGGCCTTGAGGTACGCCCTTAACTCCTCGCGGCGAAAGGCCAGAAGGGGGCGGACCACAAGCCCCTCCTTTTCCCGGATACCCAGGCCCCGGGCCGTGCCCTGAAGGAGTTTGAGGAGCACGGTTTCCGCCTGGTCGTCCAGGGTATGGGCGGTGAGGATGGCCTTGGCCTTCACCTCCTTGGCCACCCGGTGCAGGAAGGCGTAGCGGATCTCCCGGGCCACGGCCTCGAGGTTCTCCCCCCGTTCCCTGGCCACCCTGGCCACCTCCACCCGCTCGGCATAAAAGGGAAAGCCAAGCCTTTCCGCCAGGGCCTTCACAAAGGCCCTATCCTCCCCGCTTTCCGGGCGCAGGGCGTGGTCCAGGTGGGCCACCACCGCCTCCCGCCCGGCGCGCCGCACCAGGTGGGCCAACGCCACCGAGTCCCCGCCCCCAGAGACCGCCAGCACCAGGGGGTCCTTGGGAGCCAGCCGGGCGAGCCGCGCGCGAAAGGCCTCTTCCAGTTCCTGGGGAAGCGCCTCAGGCAAGCCGGGCCACCTCCGCCTTCAGGGTGGAAAGGCAACAGCGTCCCCGGGGGTTCCTCTGATCGCAGGCGCAGCGCTTGGCCCTTACCCCCCCCTCCACCTGGACCACGGGGTCCAGCCCCTGGCTTAGAGCCTCCGCCAGGCCCTCCCTAGTCCAGTCAAAGCAGTAGCAGATGAGGGAAGCCCCCTTGTCGTAGATGGGAAAGCGCACCTCCTCCAGGGTGTAAACCCCCTCCTGCCCGTAGTAGACCACGGGACAGGCGGGGTCCTGGCAGAGGTAGTGGGGGCTTTCGGGGTCCAGCCGGGCGAGGGCTTTCCCGGTGAGGAAGTTCTTCACCGTCTTCAGGGGCACCTCGAGGCCTATCTTTCCATTCTGTGGGCAAAGCATACCTCCACTTTATCCCCGGTATCCTGAGGGCATGAAGCTCCGCTTCCGCCAGGATGGGCCCTACGTGTTGGACTTGCCCGAAGGAACTCCCTTCCGGTTCAACGGGGAAGAAAGGCGCCTGGAAAGGGCCAAGCTGGCCCTTTGTCGCTGCGGCCACTCGGAAAGGAAGCCCTTCTGCGACGGGAGCCACAAACGGGTGGGCTTCCGGGCAGAGGGTGGGGAGATCGTCAGTAAAGAAACTCCCTGATGTCGTACCGCGCCGCCCTAAGCCCCAGGCGGCGCACCGCCTCCCGCCAGCGGCCTACCTCCGCCTCCACGTCCTCGAGGGGTTCCAGCCCAAGCCGGGCGTAGGGGGTGGCGGGCGCCTCCTGGAAGGGGGAGAGGTAGACCAGGTCCTCCGGGCCGAGGGGAAGCTCGGCGAGAAGGCGGAGGCTTTCCCGAAGGTGGGCCCCGGCGTAGGGCTTCCCCCCGGCCCCCACCATGAGGATCACCCCCACCGAAAGCCCCGCCCCCTTCAACGCCCGCACCAGGGAAAGGGCTTCCCGGGGGTGGCCCGGCTTGTGGAGGAGGGCCAGGAGGGGGGCGTGCCCCGTTTCCAGGCCCAGGTACACCCGCCTCAAGCCCAAAACCCGGAGCCTGGCCCACCAGGAAGCTTCCTTCTTTAGACCGGTGAAGAGGTCCAAAAAGCCCAGCACGGGCTCCCCAGGAAAGTGGCGCCCCACCACCTCCAGGAGGGGCAGAAGGGGCTCGGAGAGGGCCAGGGCGTTCCCGTCCGCCAGGAAGACCCCGCGCCGGAGGAGCCGCCCCTTCCCTAAAAGGGCAAGGACCCGCTCCACATGCTCGGCGAAGGCCTCCGGGGAACGCTTCTGGAAGGCACGGTCCTGGTAGAAGGAGCAGAAGGCGCAGCGGTTCCAGGTGCAGCCTGTGGTGGCCTGGAGGACCACGGAAAGATAGGCGTCCGGAGGGAGGATGCTTATGGGCCAGGCGTAGGCAAGGCGGTAGGGGGTGGGGTCCAGGAGGGCCTCCGGGGTCCAGCGGAGGACCTCTTTCCGCCTCTCCCGGTCCCTCAGGTGGGCCTCCGCCAGGGCGAGGATCTCCCGGTAAACCCCATGGGCCTCCTCCCCTAAAAGGCGCCGCCTCCGCCTCTCCCCTTCCCGGTAGCGCAGGTGGAGGGTTCCGTCCAGGGCCCGCTTGTAGGTGAGCCCCTGACGGAAGTAGTGGTAGGGGCGGCCCTCCCGGTCGAAGGAGAGGACCCTGTCCCCCAGGGAGAGCACCGTGGCCTCCGGGCGCAGGAGCTCCACGGGCTCCAGGCTACCCCAAGGGGCAAGGGTCCCGGCCCCGTGCCCTTACAATAAGGCCCGTGGCGCTTGCGGCCCTTAGGGGCCTCCTCTCCCCCGAAGCCCTCGCCCGCCTCACCCCCCTGGGCGGCTTCGAGGCCCGGGTCTATACCGACGGCCAGAGGGTCTACAAGGTCTACAGCCCTCCTGAGGCCCACCTGGCAGCCCTCGAGGCCCGCCGCATGGCCCGGGCGGGCCTGGGGCGTTTCGTCCTGGGAGTAGAGGAGGTGGCAGGGCAAGGAGTCCTCATCACCCAGCGCTTCCCGGGGAGGCCCTTCCGCCCCGAGGCCTTCCGCCCCAAGACCCTGGCGGCCCTCTCCCACCTCTTCCTCTCCCTCCACCGCCTGCCAGAGCCTGGGCAGGTAAAGGGAGAAGAGCTTCTGGAACGCCTGGAGCGCTTCGCGGAAACCCTCCACGGGGTGCCCGAGGCCCGTTCCCTCGTGCATGCCCTGAAGCGCGAGGTGGGGCTTGCGGCGGGGGCGGAGCGGCGCTTCTGCCACCGGGACGCCTGGGCGGGGAACCTCCTCCTGAAGGAGCCGGGGGAGGAAGGCCCGGAGGTGCTGCTGGTGGACTGGGTGCGTTCAGGGGGGGACGACCCCGCCCGGGACCTGGCCCTCCTCAAGACGGGGAGCCTGGACCTTCTGGGGGAAGGCGCGGCCCGGGAGGCCCTCTTCCGCCTGGCCCGCCTCTACCCCCAGGAGGTGCGGGAGCGCCTGGCCTTCTACGTACCCCTCACCTACCTCCACGACCTTCACTGGTTCCGCGCCAAGCGCCCCGAGGGGTTTCCCGAAGCCTTGGGGGAGAAGCTGCCCCGGGCGCAAGGCTTCTTCCGCGACTTCTTTCCCAAAAGGGGAAGGGCGTGCTAGGCTCTTGGGGATGAGGATCACCCTGGTGGACCACCCCCTGGTGCAGCACAAGCTGGCCCACTTGCGGGACCGGCACACCGGCCCCCGGGACTTCCGTGAGCTAGCCGAGGAGGTTTCCCTGCTCATGGCCTACGAGGCCATGCGGGACCTGGAACTCAGCGAGGCCACCGTGGAAACCCCCGTGGCCCCCGCGAGGGTTAAGGTGCTCTCCGGCAAAAAGCTCGCCCTGGTGGCCATCCTGCGGGCCGGACTCGTTATGGTGGAGGGGATCTTAAAACTCGTGCCCCACGCCCGGACGGGGCACATCGGCCTCTACCGGGATCCCGAGTCCCTGAAACCCGTGCAGTACTACGCCAAGCTTCCCCCGGACATCGCCGAGCGTCGGGTCTTCCTCCTGGACCCCATGCTGGCCACGGGGGGAAGCGCCAGCCGGGCCCTTACCCTGCTCAAGGAAAAGGGGGCCTCCGGGGTGAAGCTCATGTGCCTCATCGCCGCCCCTGAGGGCCTGGAGCGCATCGCCCGGGACCACCCCGACGCCGAGGTGGTGGTGGCGGCCATCGACGAGCGCCTCGACGACCACGGTTACATCGTCCCCGGCCTGGGCGACGCGGGGGACCGGATTTACGGGACCAAATGACGGAACTCCTCCAGCGCATAGGGATCGCCGAGCCCCTGGGCACCGGCTGGCTGGTGGTGGTCTTCATCTTCCTCCTCTCCCTCTTCTTCACCTGGCGCTTCCTCCCCTACGTGCGCCGCTTCGCCCTGAAGGTGGGCTGGGCCGACCAGCCCAACGAGCGCCGCCTCAACCGGGAGCCCCTCCCCAACGCCGGGGGCCTGGCGGTCTACGCCGGGGTGGTCCTGGCCCTGGTGGTGGCCGCCTTCCTGAGGCCCATCCTGGTGGAGGGGGTGCTCATCCAGGTGCTGGCCATCCTCCTGGGGGGGGCCTGGCTGGTCCTGGTGGGCTTCATCGACGACCAATACGGGCTTCCTCCCGCCTTCCGCCTCCTGGCCCAGACCCTCGCCGCCCTCCTCCTCATGGCGGTGGGGGTGCGCTTCGAAGCCGCTTTCGGCACCCCCTTGGACCCCGCCTTGGGCCTCTTCCTCACCTGGCTTTGGGTGGTGGGCATCACCAACGCCCTGAACCTCATGGACGGGCTGGACGGCCTGGCAGGGGGCATCGCCTACATCAGCGCCATGAGCCTCCTCTTCGTGAGCGCCCAGTTCCCCTTCTGGGCCGCGGGCACCCTGGTGCTCGCCGCCTTGGCGGGGGCTTCCCTGGGGTTTTTGCGCCACAACCTCCACCCGAGCCGCATCATCCTGGGGGACGCCGGGGCCTACTTCCTGGGCTACACCCTGGCGGCCACCGCCCTCCTCGGCAACCTGAAGCTCACCACCTTCCTGGGCCTTCTGCCACCGGCCCTCTTTCTCCTCCTCCCCATCCTGGACACCACCCAGGTGGTGGTGCGGAGGCTCCTAAGGGGCCAGAACCCCCTCGCCACCCCCGGCAAGGACCACATCCACCACCGCCTCCTGGCCCGGGGGCTTTCCCAGAGGCGGGTGGCCTTCCTCCTTTGGGGGCTCGCCCTCCTCTCCAACCTCTCGGCCATGCTCTACTTGGGCATGCCCTGGGAAGGGGTGGTCGCCAGCCTTTCGGCCACCCTCCTGGGCCTCACCTGGGTCACCTATCGCCGCATGCGGGCCCTCTGGAGGGGAGAATGAAGCGCGTGGTCCTCGCCTTCGGCACCCGGCCCGAGGCCACCAAGATGGCCCCGGTGTATCTGGCCTTGAAAGGGCATCCCCACATCAGGCCCCTGGTCCTCCTGACCGGCCAGCACCGGGAGCAGCTCCAGCAGGCCCTGGGGCTTTTCGGCATCCGGGAGGACCGGAACCTGGACGTGATGCAGGAGCGCCAGGCCCTTCCCGACCTGGCGGCCCGCATCCTCCCCCAGGCGGCCCGGGCCCTCAAGGAGATGCACGCGGACTACGTCCTGGTCCACGGGGACACCCTCAGCACCTTCGCCGTGGCCTGGGCGGCCTTCCTGGAAGGCCTTCCCGTGGGGCACGTGGAGGCGGGCCTCCGGAGCGGCAGCCTCAAGGAGCCCTTCCCCGAGGAGGCCAACCGCCGCCTCACCGACGCGCTCACCGACCTGGACCTCGCCCCCACCCCCCTGGCCAAGGCGAACCTCCTCAGGGAGGGCAAGCGGGAGGAGGGCATCCTGGTCACCGGCCAGACGGGGGTGGACGCGGTCCTCCTGGCGGCCAGGCTGGGGCGCCTCCCCGAGGGCCTCCCCCCCGGCCCCTACGTGACCGTCACCATGCACCGCCGCGAGAACTGGCCCCTCCTTACCGAGCTGGCCCGGGCCCTCAGGAAGGTGGCGGAAGCCTTCCCCGAGCTCACCTTCGTCTACCCCGTGCACCTGAACCCCGTGGTGCGGGAGGCGGTCTTCCCCGTGCTCAAGGGGTTGGGGAACTTCGTCCTCCTGGACCCCCTGGAGTACGGGCCCATGGCGGCCCTCATGCGGCAAAGCCTCCTCCTGGTCACGGACTCGGGGGGGCTGCAGGAGGAGGGGGCGGCCCTGGGGGTGCCGGTGGTGGTGCTCAGGAACGTCACGGAAAGGCCGGAGGGCCTCGAGGCGGGGATCCTCAAGCTGGCGGGCACCGACCCCGAGCGGGTCTTCCAGGTGGTGAAGGGGCTTTTAGAGACCCCAGAGGAGCTTGCCCGCATGCGCCGGGCCAAGAACCCTTACGGGGACGGCCGGGCGGGGGAGCGGGTGGCGAAGGGGGTAGCCTGGCGGCTCGGCCTCGGCCCTAGGCCGGAGGAGTGGCGGCCCTAGGCCAAGGCCTGAGCTGGTAAAGGCCCACCAGGAGCACCGCACCCCCCAGGGCCAAAGCCGCAGAGCGGCCACCCAGAAGCTCGAAAAGAAGCCCGGTGAGGTAGGCCCCCAATGGCCCCGTTCCCAGCATCACCAGGCTGTACACGGCCATGACCCGGCCCCTGAGGCGGTCGGGCACGGCGAGCTGCACCAGGGTGTTGGCGTTGATGAGCACCGAGATCATCCCAAACCCCCCCAGGGCCAGGAAGAGGGGGGCCAGGGAAGGGTAGGGTAGGAAGAGGCCCAGGTGGGCCAGGGCCAGGGCGAAGACCCCGAGAAGGAGGCGCGCCGGTTTGGGCCTTCCCGTGAAGGCCATCACCAGGGCCGCCCCCAGGGCCCCAAAACCCACGCTGGACAGCAGCAGGCCGTAACCGGCGGCTTCCATCTCCAGGACCAGCCGGGCGTAGGCGGGGACCAGGGTCTGGAAGTTCATGCCCAGGAGGGTGGCGAAGAGGACCAGGCCCACCACCCGGCGCACCAGGGGGTGCTCCAGGACGAAGCGCACCCCTTCTCCCGCCTGCCCCCAGAAGCGGCCGTCCCCCCCTTCCCCGGCCGGACCCCCGGGGAGACGCTGGAGGACCAGGAGGAGAGGGAGGAAGGAGAGGGCGTTGGCCAGGTAGGCCACCCCTACCCCGAAAAGGGCGATGAGGAGGCCAGCGAGGGCCGGGCCCAGGAGGCGGCTCAGGTTGAAGCCGAAGGAGTTCAAAGCGATGGCCCCGGGGTAGCGCTCCTTGCCCGCCAGCTCCACGGTGAAGCTCTGGCGCACGGGCAGGTCCATGGCGTTCAGGGCCCCGTAGAGGAAGGCGAAGAGGAGGACGTGGGCGTAGTCCACCAGCCCGGTGAGGATGAGGAGGGCCATGAGGAGGGCCAAAAGCATCATCCCCCCTTGGGTGAGGAGGAGGAGGGCCCGCTTGGGGTAGCGGTCGGCCAACACCCCCGCGGGCAGGGAGAAGAGGAGGGAAGGGAGGAACTGGAGGGCCACCACCAGGCCGAGCCTCTCCGCGCTCCCAGTGAGGAGGAGGACCAGCCACGCCTGGGCCGCGGCCTGCATCCAGGTGCCCATCTGGGAGGTGAAGAGGGCCAGCCAGTAGGGACGGTAGAAGGGGTCCTTGAGGAGGGCCAAGGCCAGCACCCCTCTATCCTAAACCTGACTGACCGGTCATTACTAACTCCGCGCCCCGGGGGGGGCCTTTATACTGAGGCATGTTCCAACGGGGCCTACCCCTTTTCCGCATCCTGGGCATCCCGGTTCAGCTGGACCTCTCCTTCCTCATCATCCTGCCCCTCCTGGCCTTCCTCATCGGCGCCAACCTGCCCCTTTACCTGCGCCTTTTCGGCCTTCCCGAGGCGGAGGGCCTCCTGGTGGGAGCAAGGCCCTTCCTGCTGGGCCTCCTAGCCGCTATGGGCCTTTTCCTCTCCGTGCTCCTCCACGAGCTGGGCCACGCCCTGGCCGCGCGCCGCTTCGGCATCGAGACCCGGCGCATCACCCTTTGGCTCCTGGGAGGGGTAGCCCAGATGGAGCGCATCCCCCGGGAACCCCTGAAGGAGCTCTGGATCGCCCTGGCAGGCCCGGCGGTGAGCTTTGCCCTGGCCCTTCTCTTCCACCTGGCCCGCGCCGAAGAGGGAACCCTGGGCTTCCTCACCCACTACCTGGCCCTGATCAACCTCATGCTGGGACTTTTCAACCTCCTACCCGCCCTGCCCTTGGACGGGGGCCGGGTGTACCGGGCCCTTCTGGCCTTGCGCAAGCCTTACCTCCAGGCCACCAGGCAGGCGGTGGCCCTGAGCCAAGCCCTGGCCATCGCCCTAGGGCTTTTCGGCCTCCTGGTCTTCAACCCCTTCCTGATCCTCATCGCCTTCTTTGTGTACATGGCCTCCAGAGCTGAGGCCGAGGCCACCCTTCTGGCCCAGACCCTGGAAGGCCTCCGGGTGCGGGACCTGATGACCCAAGACCCCTTTACCGTGACCCCCGACCTTCCTGTGGCGGAGGTCCTGCGCCTGGCCTTGGTGCATAAAGTTTCCGGGTTTCCCGTGGTGGAGGGTGGGCGGGTCCTGGGGGCGGTGGGGCTAGAGGGCCTGGAGGGCGCCGACCCCAACGCCCCGGTGGGCCGGTATGCCCAAGAACCCCTGGTGCTTGCCCCCGAAGAGGATGCCCTCACCGCCCTGGAGCGCATGGCGGAAAGGGGCTACGCCCGGGCGTTGGTGATGGAAGGACCGAGGCTCCTAGGAGTCCTCAGCAAGACGGACCTCCTGCGGGCCTTCCAGATCCACCTCCTGGGACAGGGGTNGGAGTTCCTGGCTAAGATATGGGGGGAGTCGGTTCCCCAAGGTGTCTCAAATGTGGTGGCCAATTACAGTCCCTTGACAGGGGACGGGGCCTTCGTTAATCTGTGGGCGCAAAACTATACGGGAGGCAACCATGAGGAAAGCCTTTGTTGTTCTGCTGGCCTTAGTCCTAGGTCTAGTCCTGGCCCAGAAGCCCCGGGTGGTGGTGGGTACCGGCAGCACGGGAGGCGTCTTCTTCTACTACGGCACCACCTTGGCCGACCTCATCAACCGGGCCGGGGTAGCCGAGGCCCAGCCGGTGCAGACCGGGGGCTCTTACGACAACCTCCTCCTGCTGCGGGATCGCACCAACCCCCAGGCCAACACCTACTACTGCGCCCTCACCACCACCGACTCCGCCTACGTGGCCTACACCGGGGAAGAACCCCGCTTCCGCGCCCGCAAGGCCGACAGCCAGCGGGTGATGTTCTACATGTACCCCTCCTTCATCCACATCGTCACCACGGAGAAGACGGGCATCCGGGTGGTGCAGGACCTGGCGGGCAAGCGGGTTTCTACGGGCCAGCCCGGTTCCAGCACGGAGAACCTGGCCCTCATGGTCCTGCAGGCGGCAGGAGTCCGGCCGGAGAGCTTCGCCAAGCGGGAGCGCCTGCCGGTGGCCGAAGGGGCCAAGGCTCTTTCCGAGGGCACCCTGGATGCCTTCTTCTGGGTGGGCGGGGTGCCTACAGGGAGTATCGTGGAGCTCTCCACCAGCCTGGCCCGCAAGGGAGACCGGGTCCACCTCATCCCCATCGACCCGCGGAGCACCACGGCCCAGGTAGCCCTGCGCCGCTTCCCAGGGCTTTTGGAACCCACGGTGGTGCCCCGCACGGTCTACAACACCCGCGGCGATGTTTCCGGGCTCAACACGGGTAACATCGTGGTCTGCCCGGAGAGCCTTCCCGCCGAGGTGGCCTACGGCATCATGCGGGCCGTGTTTGAGAACCTGGAAACCCTGCGCACCTCGGTGGCCGCCGCCCGGGACACCAGCCTGGAGAACACCGCCCGGCTCTTCGGCCGGCTGGTCATTCCCTTCCACCCGGGAGCCGAGCGCTACCTGAGGGAAAGGGGCGTCCTCCGCTAGGCCCTGGGTATCCCGGGCCCCCAAGCGGGGCCCCTTTTTGGGAAAACCGACATGGCCGAACTACCCACCGCACCCCTGCCCCACACCCCCTTGGGCCGCATCGCCCGGGTGGTCCTGGTCCTGGGAGCCCTCTACGCCCTCTACCTGGTCCTCCACCCCTTCACCCCCCTATCCCGGGCGGAGATACCCATACTGGACATCGTCCAGCTTCAGCGCAGCACCCACGTCCTATTCCTCCTCCTCGGCACCTACCTGGTCACCTTCCCCCTGGTGCGTAAGCGCACCTTGGGAAGCTGGGTCTTCGCCCTGTTCAGCCTGGTCCCCCTCCTGGCCTTTCTCTTGTCCCCCGTGCCCATCCCGGGAACGGTCAAGGCCCTGGTCCTGCTGGTCTGGGGCGCGACCGTCCTCCCCGCCCTCCTGCCGAGGTGGCAGCGCCCCGCCGCCCTCCTGGCCGCACTCCTTTCCCTCCTTCCCACCCTCTACCAGCTCCGCTACTTCGAGGAGTTGGTCTATCGGGCGGTGATCCCCGAGCCTTGGGACGCGGGCATGTCCCTCACCTTGATCTTTTTGGTCTTGGGGGCGGTCTACCGCCTCCTAGGCCCGGTGATGCCGGTGCTGGTCCTCTTCTTCTTCAGCTACAACCTGCACGCCCACCTCTTCCCCGGGGCCTTCCGCGGCACCCCCCAGCCCATCGACCTCCTCCTGGGCAAGGCCTTCAACGAGACGGAGGCGGGCATCTACGGCCTCATCACCGGGGTCTCCCTCAAGTACCTGGTCTACTTCACCGTCCTTTCCGGGATGATCGGGGCCCTGGGCCTGGGGCGGGTGGTGGCCAACCTGGCCCTGGCCCTGGTGGGTAAGCACCCCGCCACCCCGGGGAGGGTCACGGGGCTCTCCGCCGTCTTCATGGGGATGTTCTCCGGCTCGGGGGCCGCGGACACCCAGTTCGTGGCCACCCTGACCAAGCCCCTTTACGAGCGGGCCGGGTACGACCGCCACGTGGCCGCAGGGGTGGTGGCCACCGCGGGGAGCATCGCCCTCATCACCCCACCCGTCATGGGTTCCATCGCCTTCCTCATGGTGGAGATCCTGGAGATCCCCTACCTCCAGGTGATCGTCATGGCCTTGGGGCCCGCCCTCCTCTACCTCATCTCCATCATGGCCTTCAACGAGTTCTACGCCCGCAAGATGGGCCTTCCCCCCGTAGGAGTGGACTTCCCGGGAAGCCGGAGGGCCTACACCCTCCGCTACAGCGTCCTCTTCCTGCCCATCCTCCTCATCATCGCCCTCCTCTACCTGGGCTATGAGGTGCGCACCGCGGCCAGCCTGGCCCTGGTGGCCTTCGTGCTCATCGCCTACCTGGACCCCACCCTAAGGCCCAAGGGCTTCGGGCCCATCCTGGAGGGCCTCGAGGGGGGCTTCCGCATCCTACTGCCCATCGGCACCGCGGTCACCGCCGCCAACCTCATCTTCACCATGATGGTGACCTCGGGCCTGCCCTCCAAGTTCAGCCAGCTCTTGCAGCAGGTCTCCGGGGAAAGCCTCCTCCTGGCCACCCTGATCACCGCCGTCTTCAGCCTCATCCTGGGCATGGGGGTGCCCCCCACGGCCACCTATGTGCTCACCTCCGCCCTGACCGCCCCGGCCATCATCGCCTTGGCTATCGAAAATGGCCTCCCGGCCTCTGCGGCCCTCCTGGCCACCCACATGTTCCTCTTCTACTACGCGGTCCTGGCAGAGGTGACCCCGCCCGTAGCCCTGGCGGGCTACGCCGCCGCCAGCGTTTTCGGTACCAACCCCCTCACCACCGGGGTCTACGCGGCCCGGGTGGCCCTCTCCAAGTACCTGGTGGGTTTCTTCTTCCTCCTCTCCTACTCGGGCACGGGCCTCCTCATCATCCCCGTGTTGCAAAACTCCCCACCCGCCGAGGCCTGGCCCATCATCCTGGAGCGCTTCCTGGCCGTGGCCGCAGGGATCATCTACCTCTCGGCCTCAGGGGCCGGGTACACGAGGAGGCCCCTACGGCGCTGGGAGGCCTGGGCCCTGGGGATCCTGGCGGTCATGCTCTTCGTGCCCTATGGACCCCTCAACCTCCTGGCCTTTCTCCTGGGGCTGCCCTTCTTCCTCAAGGGCTTGACCCGGGCCCCCAAGGAGGCTTAAGGTAGGGCCGAAGGAAAGGGGGTAAAAACATGCAAAGGTTTGTTCTGGTCCTCCTGGCCCTTCTCGTCCTCGGCCTAGGGCTGGCGCAAAGGCCCCGGGTGGTCATCGCCACCGGGGGCGTGGGAGGGGTTTACTTCTACTACGGGACCACCCTGGCAGAGATCTGGAACCGGGCCGGGGTGGCCGAGGCCCAGGCCATCCAGACCGCCGCTTCCATCGACAATCTCCTCCTTCTGGAAACCCGTACGGGAGGCGGCACCTACTACTGCGCCACCGTTCTCCCCGACTCCGCCTTCCTGGCCTACACCGGGGAGCACGAGCGCTTCCGCGGCCGGCCCGCCCGCAGCACCCGCATCCTCTTCGCCATGTACCCCAACTACCTGCACATCGCCGCCCGGGAAGGGGCCGGCATCCGGCTGGTACAGGACCTGAAAGGCAAGCGGGTCTCCACCGGGGCCCCCGGCTCGGGCACCGAGGTGAACGCCCTGCTTACCCTGCAGGCGGCGGGGCTCTCCCCCCGGGACTTCGGCAAACAGGAACGCCTGGGGGCGGCGGAGAGCGCCCGGGCCCTGGCCGAGGGCACCCTGGACGCCTTCTTCTGGTCCGGCGGCCTGCCCACGGGGGCCATCACCGAGCTGGCCGCGGGTCTGGCCCGCCGGGGCGAGCGCCTCTACCTGGTGCCCATCGATCCCCGGGGCACCGTAGCCCAGACCTTCCAAAGGCGTTTTCCCGGGGTGGCGGGTACCGGAACCATCCCCCGGGACGTCTACGGCACCCGGGCCGACACCCCCACCCTCACCTTCTGGAACTTCTTCGTCTGCCCGGCAAGCCTCCCCGAAGAGGCCGCCTACGCCCTCACCAAGGCCACCTTCGAGAACCTGTCCACCTTGCAGACGGCGGTGGCCGCTGCCCGGGACACCACTCTGGAAAACGCGGTGCGCTTCGTGGGGGGTACGATCCCCTACCACGAGGGGGCCCTGCGCTACTTCCGGGAGGTGGGGGCCCTGCGGTGAGGCTTCTCCTCGGGGGGGATCGGACCCCCTTTTGGGGGAAAGGTTCCCGGACTTGAGCAAGGGGCCCTAGCCGAAGGTGAGGGCACGGACTTCCTTACCCAAAGCGGCCCGGCTCCTCCTTGGGAGCTGGGCCTTTTGGCTCCTTCTGGCCTTCCTGGCCCTGGCCCGGGTGGTGGAGGTGGTGGGGGAGGGGGAGCGAAGCCTCCTCCTACTCGCCCCCTGGGACGGGGGGCGGGTGGAGTTCGTGCACTCGGTAACCGGGAGGCCCGTGCTGCTGGAGTTTGGGCTTCCCTGGCGGTTTGCCGGTTTTCGCGCCTACGCCGACCCGGAAACGGAGGCCTACTACACCGGAGGGGAATACCCCTGGAACGAGGCCCTGGCAGGGCAAAGGCACCGGGTCCTGGCCTACTGCTCGGAGGTGGGGGTCGTCTTGTACCTGGGGGGTACCTGGTTCCGCGCCCAGGGGGGATGCCTGCGGGCCAGGCTCCTCTGGCCTCCCTAGAGGGGGCGGAAGCGGGCGAACCGCCACCAGCGCAGCCGCGGCACCCCCAGGATGAGGACGTTGAGCAGGCCCGCGGGGCGGAAGCCCGTGGCCTCGAGGCTCCTCCGGGCAGCCCGGTTCTCCGGATGGACCTCGGCGTAGACCTCTTCCACCCCCTGGCAAAGCCCGGCTAGGGCCAGGCGGATCAGACCCCGGCCCCGGAAGGGGGGTAGGACGAAGGCGTCGTAGGCCCAAAAGAGGGGCTCCGGCAGAAACCCCCAAGGAAGGTGGGGGGGTGGGGGGGTACCGGGAGGGCGGAGCCAGAGGTGCCCGGCGTAGGCCCCCTCGGCCCAGAGGACCACCCCCCGGTGCCCCCAGAGGAGGTAGTCGGCGAAGAGGGTACGCACGGGCCGGGGCCTTCCCGGGTGGAAGCCGTCCACCGCCTCCGGCAGGCGGGGCAAAAGCTCAGGACTCACGGGCTCCAGGGCCACCCCCGGGGAAGGGGTAACGGAGGGCCAGGAGCCTTCCCGCCAGTAAACCAGGTAGCGCCGCAGGCGCAGGGGGGCCCGCTCCCAGAAGCCCATCAGGGCAGGACCTGGGGAGAAGCCCGGAGGGTCAGGACCTCCCCTTGCCGCCAGACCCGCAGGACCACCTCCTCCCCCGGGACCTTGGCGAAGAGGACCTGGCGCAGGCGGGCGATGGAGGTGAGGGGAACGCCGTCGGCTTCCAGGAGCACGTCCCCGTCCAGCCCCACCTGCAGGGCCTCCCCCGTGGGCAGCTGGAGGAAGGCGAAGCGGCTGGGCGGGCGGAGGCCCGCCCGCTCCGCGGGGCTGTTCCGCTCCACCTCCTGCACCATGAGGCCGGTGGCCGGCAGGCCGTGCTGCTGCCTGAGCCTTTCGGGATAGGCGGAGAGGGGCACCAGGGAAACCCCGAGCCGGGGGCGGCTCCTTATGATCTCCTGTGCGGTGAGGGTGCGGCCCGCCTTGAGCTCGGGCAGGTAGGCCTTCACCAGGTTGATGGGCAGGGCGAACCCCACCCCGGCGAACTGGGCGGCTCCGAACTGGCCCGTGGGGGTGAGGATGGCGGTGTTGATGCCGATCACCTCCCCCCGGGAGTTGAGCAGGGGCCCCCCGGAGTTCCCCGGGTTGATGGCGGCATCGGTCTGGATCACCTGGGGCACCAGGCCGGTCTCGTCCCCGATGGCCCCGGGGTTCTCCCGGATGGCGGAGACGATCCCCTGGGTCACGGTGAACTCCAGGCCGAAGGGGTTGCCCATGGCGATGGCCTTCTGCCCCACGCGGATGCGGTCCGAGTCCCCCAGGACCAGGGGCACGAGCTGCTCCTTTGGGGCTTCCACCCGGATGAGGGCCAGGTCCAAGGGCGGGGCCGCCCCCACCAGGCGGGCCCGGTACTCCTGGGGGTCCCCGTGGAAGCGCACGGTGATCTCCTGGGCTCCCTGGACCACGTGGTAGTTGGTGAGGATGTGCCCCTCCCCGTCGATCACGAAGCCCGAACCCGAGCCCTCCCGGGGAGGGAGTTGCAAAAAGGGGGCGAAGAACTCCAGGCCCGGGGGAAGGGCTAAGGGCTGGGGAGCGGTCCGCACCGCCACGAAAACCACCCCTTTGCCGTAACGCTCCACGATCTCCACCGTGTTGCGCTCGTACTCCAGAAGGCCGGGCTCGGCCTCCTGGGGGACCGGGGAAGCCGCCGGGGAACGCTCCTGGCCTGTGGAAAGGCCCCACCAGAGCACCGCCCCTGCCAGGAGGGCGAGCACCAGGAAACCCACAAAGGATCGGCCGAGGTTCACGCGCCACCTCCTGGCCTCACCTTACGCCCGCCCCGTTAGGGAGCGATTAGACGAAGACCACCGTCTTGTTGCCGTGGACCAGGATGCGGTCTTCCAGGTGCCAGCGCACGGCCCGCGCCAAGACGGTGCGCTCCAGCTCCCGCCCGAGCCTCCGCATCTCCGCCACGGAGTGGCGGTGGGAGACCCGCACCACGTCCTGCTCGATGATGGGCCCCCCGTCCAGCTCCTCGGTGACGTAGTGGGCCGTGGCCCCGATGAGCTTCACCCCCCGCTCGTGGGCCTGGCGGTAGGGGTCCGCCCCGGCGAAGGCGGGGAGGAAGGAGTGGTGGATGTTGAGGATCCGCATGGGGTACCGGGCCACGAAGCGGGGAGAAAGGACCTGCATGTAGCGGGCCAGGACCACCACCTCCACCCCCCCCGCCTCCAGGAGGGCCAGCATCCTCTCCTCGGCTTCCTCCTTCCCTCCCGCCGCCACGGGCACGTGGTGGTAGGCCACCCCGAAGCGCTCCACCTCCTCCCGGTGGTGGGGGTGGTTGGAGATGACCAGGCGCAGGTCCATGGGCAGCTCCCCCACCCGGTAGCGCCAAAGGAGCTCCAGGAGAGCGTGGGCCGGCTTGGAGACCAGGACGGCCACCCGCTTCCGCTCCGAGGCGTAAGCGATGCGCCAGGCCATGGCGAAGCGCTCCGCCACCACCTCCCGGAAGGCCCGCTCCAGGGCGGGGCGGGAGAGGTCCAGATGGCGCAGGGTGAAGGCCAGGCGCATGAAGAAGGTCCCCCCTTCGGGGTCGGTGGAGTGCTGCTGCAGCTCGGTGATGTTGGCCCCGTGGGCGTAGAGGAAGCCGGAAACCGCCGCCACGATGCCGGGACGGTCGGGGCAGGTGATGAGGAGGCGGGCCTCGTCCATGGGGGCTACTATATCCCCATGGAGTGGCGCACAGCGGACCTCTCCGACCTGCACCCCGAGGGGGAAACCCTCCCCATGGTCTACCGGAGCTTCGGCGCCAGGGCCCGCTTCGCCGGGCGGGTGCGCACCCTGAAGGTGTGGGAGGACAACGCCCGGGTGCGCGAGGTCCTGGAAACGGGAGGCCAGGGCCAGGTGCTGGTAGTGGACGGGGGAGGCTCCTTGCGCACCGCCCTCCTCGGGGGCAACCTGGCCCGGCTGGCCTGGGAGAGGGGCTGGGCCGGGGTGGTGGTCCACGGGGCGGTGCGGGATGTGGAGGAGCTCAAGGAAGTGCCCATCGGCCTCCTGGCCCTGGCCGCCACCCCCAGGCGGAGCGCCAAGGAGGGCCGGGGGGAGGTGGACGTGCCCCTCAGCCTTCCTTGGGCCAGGGTGCTTCCGGGGAATTTTCTCCTGGCGGACGAGGACGGGCTTCTCCTCCTGCCCGGGCCCCCGAACGGCGGCCAAAGCGGCGGATGAGGTCCTCCTCCTTGAGGGCCAGGAGGACGGGCCTCCCGTGGGGACAGACCCAGGGGGTGCGGCAGGCCAGGAGGGCGTCCAGGAGGGCCTGGCCCTGGGCGCCCCCCAGGGGGTGGCCCGCCTTCACCGCGGGCAGGCAGGCCAGGCGGGCCAGCAGCCCCCGGAGGTTCCTCCCCTCCCCCCTCAGGGCCTCCCGGAAGACCTCGGGCAGGAGAAGGGGGTAGGGGTGGAGGAAGGCGGGGGCGGCGAGGAGGCGCACCCGCCCCGGGCCGAAGGCCTCGTGGGCGAAGAGGGCGGCAAGCGCCTCTCCTCCCAGCAGGGCCTCCTCCTCCGGGGAAAGCTCCACCAGCACCGGGTAGGGCAGGGGCTTCGGCCCCTCCGCCTCCAGGCGCCTTTGGAACTCCTCGAAGATGACCCGCTCGTGGGCGGCGTGCTGGTCCACCACGTAGAGGGTGTCCTCCCCCTGGGCCAGGAGGTAACTTTCCCGGAACTGGGCCAGGTAGCGCAGGCGGGGCAGGCCCGAAGGGGTGGGGGGGCTTAAGGGCAGGAGGGGCTTGGGCTCCGGTAGGGCTCGGGCCAGCCCCAGGCGGGCGAAGAGCCCCCCCACGGCCTCCCCCAGAAGGGCCTCCACCTCCCGGGCCACCTCCACCTCCTCCTTGCGGGCGTCCAGACGCAGGCGGAAGAGGCCTGGGGGTAGGGAGAGGTTCACTGCCCCCACGGGAAAGTGCCCCTCGGGGAGGAGCTCGCGGTAGGCCCGGCGGAGGGCCTTGAGAAGCCCTTCCGGCCAGGCCACGGGCCTGCCGTTCACCGCCAGGAAGAGGAGGTCGGGCCGGGTGCGGGAGGCCTGGGGCCCGGAGAGGAGGCCCTGGAGGCGCATCCCCCCCGCCTCCGCCTCCAGGGGGAGGAGCCTTGCGGAAAGCACCGGGCCGAAGGCGAGCCGGGCGGCCTCCCTTAGGCCCGCCCCGGGGAAGAGGAGCCGGGCCTCCCCCTCGGCGAAGAGGGCCAGGGAGAGGAAGGGGTGGTGGAGAAGGTAGCGCCGGAGGAGGTCCAGCACCCCCCGGGCCTCCCGGGCGGGATCCCTCCCCTCCCCCCGGAAGAGGCCCACCGCCTCCACCCAGGTGCCCGGAGGGGCGGGCACCTCTTTGAGCTCCACCCGGTCCCCCTGCACCAGGAGAAGCCCTCCCCCCACCTGCCCCCGGGGCCTCGAGCGCAGGCGCAGGAGAGCCGCCTGGCGGAGGGCGTAGAGGGCTTGGCCCCGGAAACCCAACGTGGTGATGTGGGCGGGATCGGTGAGCTTGCTGGTGGCGAAGGGCTCCACCGCCAAGGGGAGCTCCTCCAGAGGAATGCCCGCCCCGTCGTCCTCCACCGCGAGCCGTTCCAGCCCCCCGCCCCAAAGCTCCACCCGCACCCTCCGGGCCCCGGCGTCCAGGGCGTTCTCCAGAAGTTCCCGCACGGCGTCCTTCACCCCAAGGAGCACCTCGCCCCGGGCCAGGAGGCCGCGGAGCTCCTCGGGGAGGGGGCGGATCACCCCTTCATGGTATCCAAGGGGAGGCCCAGGGCCAAGGCCTTGAGCTCGTGGAGGAGGCGGAGGGCCTCCAAGGGGGTGAGGCGGTCGGGGTCCAGGGTCAAAAGCCGCTCCAGGGCCGCCTCCCCCGGACCTTCCCGCCGGGCAGCCATGGCCTGGAGGAGGGCCCTGGCCCGCTCCACCACCTCCTTGGGCAGCCCCGCCAGGCGGGCCACCTCCACCCCGTAGCTCTTGGAGGCGGGGCCAGGGAGGACCTGGTGGTAGAAGGTGAGCCCCCCCGCCTCCTCCTTGGCGGCCACGTGCAGGTTCTTGAGCCGGGGCAGGGGCAGGGCGGTGAGCTCGAAGTAGTGGGTAGCGAAGAGGGCGTAGCACCGCCTCTCGTGCAGGGCCTCGGCCACCGCGGTGGCGATGGCCACCCCGTCCAGGCTGGAGGTGCCCCGGCCCACCTCGTCCAGGAGGACGAGGCTTTGCTCCGTGGCCTCCTTGAGGATCAGGGCCACCTCCTCCATCTCCACCATGAAGGTGCTCCTGCCCCCGGCCAGGTCGTCCGCGGCCCCGATGCGGGTGAGGATGCGGTCAAAAAGGGGAAGCTCCGCCTCCTCCGCGGGCACGAAGCTCCCGATCTGGGCCAGGAGGGCGATGAGGGCCGTCTGCCGCAGGAAAGTGCTCTTCCCCGCCATGTTGGGCCCCGTGACCAGGACAAGCTCGCCTCCCGTCTCCAGGTCGTTGGGGACGAAGGGGGTCTTCCGCTCCACCACCGGGTGCCGCCCGGCGCGGATAAGGAGGCGCTCCCCAAAGCGGGGGCGCACGTAGCCCTGGCGCACCGCCACCTCGGCGAGGGCGGCGTAGACGTCCAGCTCCGCTAGGATCCTGGCCGCCTCCCTGAGGGCCTCGGCCTCCCCCCGGGCCCGCTCCCGCACCTGCAGGAAAAGCTCCTCCTCCCGGCGGCGGACCTGGGCCTCGAGGCGGTAGAGCTCCCTTTCCCGCTCCCTCATCTCCGGCAGGGTGTAGCGCTGCCGGTCCTTGAGGGTCTGCACCGGGCGGTACTCCGGGGGCACCCGCTCGTAGTAGGGGCGGGTCACCTCCAGGTGGTAGCCGAAAACGGCGTTGTAGCCCACCTTGAGGGTGGGGATACCGGTCCTGGCCCTTTCCCTCTCCTCCAGCTCCAGGAAGTAGGCCACCCCCTCACGCTGGGCCCCACGCAAGGCGTCCAAATGGGGGTCATATCCCTCGCGGATCAGGCCCCCTTCGGAAAGCTTGAGGGGAGGCTCGTCCACCAGGGCCGCCCGCAGCTCATCCCGGAGGGCGGAGAGGTCGGGCAGGGCCGCCTCCTCGCCCAGGAGGGCCCCGATCCCGGGCAGGATCTCCAGGCTGCGGCGGAGAGCGGCCAGGTCCTTGGGCCCGGCCCGCCCCAGCTCCAGCCGGGTGGCGAGGCGCTCCAGGTCCGCCAGGCGGAAGAGGCGCCGCCTGACCTCTTCCCTGAGGGCTCCCTCCCGCACGAAGCGCTCTACCCGGACCAGCCTGGCCTCCAGGGGCCCCCGGTCCAGAAGGGGGTGGCGGAGCCAGCTCTGGAGGAGCCTACGGCCTGGGGCGGTACGGGTCTCGTCCAGGACCCCGAAGAGGGTATCCTGGCCCCGGAGGGGCTCGAAGACCTCCAGGGCCCTCAAGGTGGCCTCCGGCAGGTGCATGAAAGCCCCCGGGTCGTAGGAACAGAAGGGCCTGGGGGTGAAACCTCCCCCTTGGGTCCGGGCCGCGTAGGCCAGGAGGGCCCCCTGGGCCCGGCGGAGGGCCAGAGGGCCTTCCCCTTCCGGCTCAAAAGGGGCCTCGGAGAGCATGACGGGGAAGCGCTTGCGAAATTCCTCCAAAAACTCCGGATTATCCCGGAGCTCCGGGGCCAGGAGGACCTCGGCGGGACGGTGGCGGAAGAGCTCGTCGTAAAGGGCACTCCTGCCCTTGAGGAGGGTCCCCTTGAACTCCCCTGTGGACACGTCCAGGAAGGCCACCCCCCACCCGTCCCCGGTGGCGACGGCCGCCAGGTAGTTGGCCTCCCTGGGCAGGAGGGCTTCCTGCACCAGGGTGCCCGGGGTGAGGAGCTGGGTCACCTCCCGCCGCACCAAGCCCTCGGCCGCCTCGGCGGGTTCCACCTGGTCGGCCACCGCCAGGCGGAAGCCGAGTTTCAGGAGCCGCTCGGCGTAGGCGTCGAAGGCCCTTATGGGGATCCCCGCCATGGGGGTGGTGAAGTCCTTGCTGGTCTTGTGGGTGAGGGCGAGGCCCAGGGCCCGGGCCAGCCTCTCCGCGTCTTCCCCGAAGCACTCGTAGAAGTCCCCCACCTGGAAGAGGAGGAGGTACTCGGGGTAGCGGTCCCGGAGCTCCACGTATTGCTGAAGGAGAGGAGGCAGGGGGCCTGGCCCTTCGCCCTTGAGCATGCCTCCCATGATAACCCCTGCCCCGGCTCCGAGGCCCCGGGGCCGGCACCCCCTTGGCGATACCCTTGAGCCAAGGTGCGCCAGCGGACCAACCAAGCCTCCCTTGACAGGGGTAAGGTTGCACGGGTAAGGTATGGGGGAGTAAAGGACAAATGTCCTGGAAAGGAGGCGGAGCCCGCATGACGAACCTGAACCGGCGTACCACCCTCAAGCTCATGGGCTTGGGGGCGGCTTTCCTGGCTGCGGGGGGCCGGGGCCTGGCCCAGCAGGCGCCCACCGCGGACCAGCTGGTGCGGGGTAAGAACCCCAGACTCTTGGTCCTTTCCCAAAGGCCCGTGGTCCTGGAGACTCCCTACGACCTCCTGGTAGCCAATCCCCAGCGCACCCCCAAGGAGCTTTTCTTCATCCGCAACAACGTAGATCTGCCGGGGTTCAACACCGTGGAGGGGGCCAGCCTGGAAGGCTGGCAGGTGGAGGTGGGCGGCCAGGTGAGCCAGCCCTTCACCTTTGAGGCCCGGGAGCTCCTCGCCCTGCCCCAGCACGAGGTGACCATGGTCCTGCAGTGCTCGGGCAACGGCCGCTCCTTCTTCCAACCCCGGGCCTCGGGCAACCCTTGGGGGCGGGGAGGCATGGGCAACGCCACCTTCCGGGGGGTGCGGCTCAAGGACCTCCTGGAAGCCAAGGGGGTACGGCTGGGCGAGCGGGCCTTCTACATCACCGCCCACGCCAGCCGCCAGGGCGGGGCGCCGGAGTTCGTGCGCTCCGTGCCCATCCACGCCTTGGAGAACGCCCTTCTGGCCCTCTCCATGAACGGGGAGCCCTTGCCCGCGGTCCACGGTGGCCCGGTGCGCTTGGTCTTCCCCGGGTACTTCGGGGTAAATAACGTAAAGTGGATACAGAAAATTGAGTTCACCGAGGCGGAGAATACCACCGCCGAGCAGATGCCCCGCTACCGCGTGCCCACCATCATGGGAGCCAACGTGCCCTTCCTGCCCCAGGAGCCAGGGCGGCCCTACCCCTACACCTTCCAAAACTCCCGGCCCAACTGGCTTGTCACCATCAACAGCTTTATCTTCGCCCCCCTCGAGGGCCAGCGGGTGGAAGGCCCCCTGGTCCGGGTGGAAGGGGTGGCCTTCAACGACGGCATCGCCCCCATCGTGGCCGTGGAGGTCTCCACCAACGGGGGGCGAAGCTGGTCCCAGGCCCGTCTGGACCGCCGGGAAAAGGGCTTCGGCTGGGTGGGCTGGCGGGCCAGCCTCTTCCTGCGCCCCGGCGAGCACGAGGTCATGGTCCGGGCGGTGGACGCCCTGGGCCGCACCCAGCCCCTGGACGGCAACCTGGCCTGGAACGAGCGCGGCTACGAGTGGAATGGGGTGATGCGGGTCAAGTTCACCGTGGCCTAGAGGCATGCGGGGCTCCCGGCAGCCTGCCGGGAGCTTTTGGCTCTCCCCGCCGCCCCGTTCGGGAAAAGCAGGGTCTCCCCCCTGGGGGGTAGCGTAGGCGCAAGCCATGAAGCGAGTTCTCTTCCCCCTTGGTCTTCTCACCCTAGGGCTTTTCGGCTACCTGGCCTTTAGCCAATTCACCCTACCCGAGGGCCCGGGGAAGGATCTGGTCCTGGCCAAGTGCCAGGCCTGCCACGACATCGGTTTGGTGGCCCGGGAGAGGTTATCCCGGGAACGCTGGGATGCCGTGGTCCGGGAGATGGAGCTCCAAGGGCTCCAGCTCACCGGCGAGGAGCGGGCGGCCATCCTGGACTACCTGGCCACCTACCTGGGCACCGAGCCCCCGCCCCCTCCCGCCCAGGCCGAGACCCCCGTCCAGCGGACCGGGGCCCAGGTGTACGCCAACTGCGTGGGCTGCCATGGCCCCCAGGGAGAGGGTAACCCCCCTGCCTTTCCCCCCCTTCGGGGCCACGTGGAGGTCCTGTTGCGGGCAGAGGGCGGCCGGGACTACCTGCTCCTCTCCGTCCTCTACGGGGTACAGGGGCCCATCCGGGTGCTGGGCCAGGCCTACGATGGGGTCATGCCGGGCTTCGCTTGGCTATCCGACGAGGAGCTCGCCCTGGTCCTCAACCACCTGGCCGCCTGGGGAGCCCCCCCAGGCTTCCGCCCCTACACCCCGGAGGAGGTCAAAGCCGCCCGGGAGAATCCCCGCTCCCCTGAGGAGGTACTGGCCCTGCGCCGGGGACTCGGGCTGCCATGACGGGGCGGGTGGTTTCCCTCCACCTGGGCCTGGAGCCGGGACTGCCTAAGGCCCAGGTGGAGGCCTTGGACCTGCTTGCGGGCTTTGGGGCCCAGGGGGACCGCCACGCCGGGAAGGATCCCGAGCGCGCCCTCTTGGTAGCCGGCCTTCCGGCCTACGCCAAGGCCAAGGGCGCGGGGATCCACCTCCCTTACGGGGCCCTGGGAGAAAACCTCCTTTTGGACCTGGACCCCCACGCCCTGCCCCCAGGGGCCAGGCTCCGGGTGGGGGAAGCCCTCCTGGAGCTCACCTACCCGTGCACGGTCTGCAAGAGCCTTTCCCAGTGGGACCTGCGCCTGCCCAAGCTCCTCTACGGGGGGCGGGGCCTCTACGCCCGGGTGCTGGAAGGGGGCCGGGTGCGGGTGGGGGACCCGGTGAGGGCCTTGGTGGAAACCCGCTAAGGGGGGAAGGCCTCGGGGGTTCCCAGAGGCCTCGTACCCCCCTTGGTCCAACCCCTCCTGCTCCTTTAGAAGCCTTGGGGCTCCCGCCCCGCCCAGGGCGGGCCGCTATCAGGCCCCCACCCACCCGGGAACCCGGTAGGCCCAGTAGGCGGGCCGCCTGCCCCGGGGCTCGTTCAGGACCTCGATGCGGCCCTCCAAGACCACCTCCACCGCCCTCAGCTCCCCCAGGTACTCCATGAAGGCCTCGGCGTCGGCGAAGCCGGTATCCACCCGGTAGCCCTGGGCGTCCCGGAGGACGGCGAAGCCGTCGCCCCCGGCGGCGATGAAGTTGTTCACCACCACCCGGTAGGTGGCCTCGAGGTCCAGGGGGACGAAACCCCTCTCGGTCCGCACCTCCACCCGCACCACCCGGTCGCCTGCGGGGCGGGAGAGGTCGAAGGCGTAGCGCAGCCCCGCCACCTGCAGGAAGCGGCCCGCCGTCCCCTCCCACTGGGAAACCCCGTTTTCCAGGGCCGCCTTGATCTCCCGCCCCTTCAGGTCCATGACCACCAGGGTGTTGCCGAAGGGCAGCACCTCGTACACCTTGGCCACGGTGATGGGGCCCCTGGGGATGGAGGCGCGGATGCCCCCGCCGTTTTGCAGGGCGATCTGGGTGCCCGCTCCCCGGGTCTTCCAGAGCATGCCGTCGGCGATGAGGTTGCCCAGGTTGCTCTCCCGCCGGCGCACCACCTCTCTCTCCCCCACCAGGTCCACCCGGGCCTCGGCTACCACCTGCCCCATCAGGGCCCGGACCGGAGCGGCGTAAGCCAGAAGGGCCTCCCGGGCGAAGAAGTCCTCGGGGGAGACCTCTGGGGTCATGAGGAAGGGCTCCCCCTTGTAGGCCACAAGCTCCCCCCGGGCGTCGAAGGCGAGCTCCAGGACCCCCACCACCTTCCCCCACTCCCAGGCCTGGACCACCAGCACGTCCTTGCCCTCGGGGTTTTTCACCACCGTGGGGTAGGGCCCCGCGGGGCTGAGCTCCCGGTGGGGGAAGCTCCCCAGGAGGGTGTGGGAGTGCCCCCCCACGATCACCTGGGCCCCCACCAGCCGCCGGGCCAGCCTCAGGTCCTCCCCGTAGCCCAGATGGGAGAGGACCACGATCTTGTTCACCCCCCGCCGGAGGAGCTCGTAGACCGCCTTCTGGGCGCTCTCGTAAGGGTCCAGGAAGTCCACGGTAGGCCCGGGGTTGGAGATCACCGCGGTGTCCGGGGTGGTGAGGCCCACCACCCCCACCCGCTCCCCGCCCACGCTGACGACGGCGAAGGGGGCCACCAGGCCCTTGAGCCTGGGCTCCCGCTCCAGGCCCAGGTTGGCGGAGACCACCTGGAACCGAGCCCCGCGGACGAACTCCGCCAGGTGCCCCGGTCCCAGGTTGAACTCGTGGTTCCCCAGGGCCATCACCCGGTACAGGGCCCGGTGCATGAAGAAGCGGTCCGCCAGGCCCCGGTACTGGTTGAAGTAGAGGGTGCCCTGGAACACATCCCCTGCGTCCAGGAAGAGGACGTTCCTGCGGGCGGTGCGCAGGCGATCGAAGAAGGCGATGCGCTGGGCCACCCCCCCCACCCGGACCCGCTGGCCCGAGAGGGTGAGCTCGGTGGGCTCCAGGTGGGCGTGGGTGTCGTTGGTGTGCACCAGGGTCAGGGTAAAGGCCCCCTGGGCCCGCCCCAGGCCTAAGCCCAGGACCCCCCAAGCGGCTCCCGCCTTGAGCAACGCGCGCCGTTTCACCATACCAACCCTCCGAGGACCAGTCTACTCCGGCCCCGGTCAGAGGCCGGTCAAGGGGGAGGCTGGGGCAGCCCGCCGATCTGCAAGGACATGCGTACCACTAAAGATTGACAAAGGGCGAATCTTTGCCGTACACTTTGCACAGCTAGTCGGCTTTTAGCCCTCTTTCTGCCGGCTAGCTTGGCAAGGGAGGCGGACTATGGGATACACTAAGGCGGAAATCCTCGGGATCCTCAAGGAGGAAGGCGTTAAGTTTTTGCGGTTGCAGATCACCGATATCCTAGGGGTGGTCAAGAACGTGGAGGTGCCGGAGTCCCAGTTCGAAAAGGCCCTGGACGGGGAGATCATGTTCGACGGCTCCTCCATCGAGGGCTTCACCCGGATCGAGGAGTCGGACATGCTCCTCAAGCCCGACTACAACACCTTCGTCCTCCTCCCCGAGGGCCTGGAAAACGGGGGGCGGGGGCGGGCGGCCCGGCTCATCTGCGATGTGACCTACCCCGACGGCCGCCCCTTCGAGGGGGACCCCCGGTACGTGCTCAAGCGCCAGGTGGAGCGTTTGCAAAAGCTTGGCTTTGACAACATGTACGCGGGGCCAGAGCCGGAGTTCTTCCTCTTCCTCAGGACCCCCGAGGGCCTGCCCACGGTGGAGACCCACGACCGGGCGGGCTACTTCGACCTGGCCCCCATCGACAAGGGGGAGGAGGCCAAGCGGGACATGGTGAACGCCCTGGTGGCCATGGGCTTCGAGATCGAGGCCGCCCACCACGAGGTGGCCCCGGGGCAGCACGAGATCGACTTCAAGTACGCCGACGCCCTCACCACCGCCGACAACATCGCCACCTTCAAGTGGGTGGTCAAGCGCATCGCCCTGAACCACGGCCTCCACGCCACCTTCCTGCCCAAGCCCATCCGGGGCATCAACGGCAGCGGCATGCACACCCACCTCTCCCTCTTCAAGGACGGCCAGAACGCCTTCTACGACCCCGAGGCCGAGTACCAGCTCTCCCGGACCGCCCTCCACTTCATCGCCGGCCTCCTGGAGCACGCGGAGGGCATGGTGGCCATCACCAACCCCCTGGTGAACTCCTACAAGCGCCTCACCCCGGGGTACGAGGCCCCCACCAACATCGCCTGGTCCGCCTCCAACCGCTCCGCCATGATCCGCATCCCCGCCCGCCGGGGCGTGGGCACCCGGGCGGAGCTCAGGATGCCCGACCCCTCCTGCAACCCCTACCTGGCCCTGGCGGTGATGGCCGCGGCGGGCCTGGACGGGATCGAGCGCGGCCTCCTCCCCCCGCCCCCTGTACAGCGCAACATCTACCACATGAGCGTGCGGGAGCGGCGCAAGCACAAGATCCGTGAGCTGCCCGGCACCCTCCGGGAGGCCCTGGAAGCCCTGAGGAAGGACCCGGTGATCCGCGAGGCCTTGGGGGAGCACGTGTACAGCCACTTCGTCCAGGCCAAGCAGATGGAGTGGGACGACTACCGGGTCACGGTCCATCAGTGGGAGCTGGACCGCTACCTGGCCACTTACTGAGAGGGGGTATCCAGCCCCCCCTCCTATCCGCGGGGGGGCTGACCCTTCAGTCAGCGCATAAACTTACCCAGGGGGCATTGACAAGCGCCGCTACCCCCCTCTTAAAATGGGGCCGCAACGCGAAGGCGCGTGCGAACGGGCACGGTTGGAGGTGCGTGTATGAGGACAATCGGCCTTCTGGTAGCAGGTGCGGTCGCCTTGGGCGTAGCCCTGGGCCAGGCCAACGTCATCAAGATCGCCACCCAGTCCCCCCTCTCCGGCCCCCAGGCCGCCCTGGGAGAGCAGATCAAGCTGGGAGCGGAGCTGGCGGTGGAGGAGGCCCGGGCCCGCTTTAGGCAGCTGGGCTTTGAGCTCCAGCTCGTGCCCTACGACGACCAGGCCAACCCCGACGTGGGGGTGGCCAACGCCAACCGCATCATCAACGACCCCGACATCCTGGGGGTGGTGGGGCACCTGAACTCGGGAGTGGCCATCCCCGCCAGCGAGGTGTACAACCGGGTAAGCCTGGTCATGGTCTCCCCGGCCAACACCAACCCCCTGATCACCGACCGCAGGCTGCCCAACGTGAACCGCATCTGCGGCCGCGACGACGTGCAGGGCCCGGCGGGGGCGGAGTACGCCTACAACAACCTGCAGGTGCGCACCGCCTTCGTCATCCACGACAAAACGGCGTACGGCCAGGGCCTGGCGGAGGAGTTCCGGCGGCGTTTCACCGCCTTGGGAGGCCGGTCGGTGGGCTTCGTGGGCACGGAGGAGCAGTCCAACTTCGTACCCATCATCAACCAGATCCGGGCGGCCAACCCCCAGCTGGTCTACTTCGGGGGGATCTACAGCCAGATCGGCCCCTTCGTGAAGCAGCTCCGCGACCGGGGCCTGAGGGTCAGGGTCATGGGCGGGGACGGGCTGGACTCCAGCGAGTTCGTGCGCCTGGCGGGGGTGCAGAACGCCGCCGGCACCTACTACACCACCGTGGCCGGGCCGGTCTCCGCCTTCCCCCGGGCCCGGGAGTTCGCCCAGCGCTTCCGGAGCCGCTTCGGCAAGGAGGCGGAGGGCTTCGGCATCTACGCCTACGATGCCGCCAACGTGATCCTGGCCGCCCTGGAGAACGCCATCCGGGCGGGCGGGGGTCGCAAGCCCACCCGGGAGCAGGTGGCCCAGGAGGTGCGCCGGGTAAGGCTGGAGGGCCTCACCGGGGCCATCGAGTTCGACGACAAGGGGGACATCCGGCGGGCCAAGTACTTCATCATGCAGGTGGCCCCTAGCGGCAACTGGGCCGACAACCGGCTCCTGCGGGTGGTGGAGGTGGCGCCCCCAGCCAGCCGGTAGGGGGTTTCCGGCCCCGGGGGGTGGCCCTGGGGCCACCCCCTCTGGCCGAAGAAAGGAGGCGGTTTGCTGGAACAGGTTCTCATCCTGCTACCCCAGGTGGTATTTGACGGCCTGGTCCTGGGCTTCGTCTACGCCATGGTGGCCCTGGGGTACACCATGGTCTACGGGGTGCTGGAGCTCATCAACTTCGCCCACGCGGAGATCTTCATGATCGGGGCCGTGGTGGGGGTGGAGGTCTTCCGCTACCTGGCTCCCCACCTGGGGAGCGGCTACCTGGTCCTCCTCCTGGCCCTGGTCCTGGGAGGGCTGATCGCGGGGCTCACGGCCATCCTGGTGGAGCGCTTCGCCTACCGTCCCTTGCGCAAGCGGGGCACCACCAACCGCCTGGTTCCCCTGGTGACGGCCATCGGAGTCTCCTTCATCCTCCAGGACCTGGTCCGCCTCATCCAGGGGCTTTGGCACAACGAGTTCTTCCTGCGCATGCGCACCCTGGAGGACCTGGAGGGCGCCTTCGAGCTCTTCGGGGGCTTGGTCTTCGTCCAGACCAAGGCCCTGATCCTCATCGCCGTCTCCCTGGCCATGCTCCTCGGCCTCACCTACCTGGTGAACCGCACCAAGCTGGGGGTGGCCATCCGGGCGGTGGCCCAGGACCTGCAGACAGCAAGCCTCATGGGCATCGACCCCGACCGGGTCATCTCCCGCACCTTCCTGGTGGGGGGCTCCCTGGGCGGGGTGGCCGGGGTACTCTTCGCCCTGCAGTACACCACCATCACCCCCTATGTGGGCTTCCTCCCGGGCCTCAAGGCCTTCACCGCCGCGGTCCTTGGGGGCATCGGCAACATCCCCGGGGCCATGCTGGGCGGGCTGGTGCTGGGCCAGCTGGAGAACTTTTTCGGCACCTACCTGCCCATCCTCACCGCGGGCAACTTCGGCACAGAGTACAAGGACCTGGTGGCCTTCCTCATCCTGGTCTTCATCCTGCTCCTGAGACCCCAAGGCCTCCTGGGGCAGGTGGTGCGGGAGAAGGTATGAGCGCCCTCGGCCTCCTCCTCAGCCTGGGCTACCTGGGGCCTGCCCTCCTCTTCCCCGGGGCCCTGACCCACCTCCTCGGCCTCGGGGTCCTGGCCCTGGTGGCCCTGGGCCGCGCCGACCCCCGGGCGCGGGCCCTGGCCCTCACCTTCCTCACCCTGGGCTTCACCTTGAGCCTCTGGAAGTCGGGGAACACCTTGGGTCTCATCGGCCTGGTGGGGGTGCTGGTGGCCCTCACCACCCTGCCCCGGATCCCCCTTTGGATCCGCGCCCTTTTGGGCTTGGCCATCCTCCTGGTGAGCGTCCCCCTGGCGGGCTTCGCCAACACCTTCATCTTCGAGCTGGGCATCCAGATCGGCATCTACGCGGCCATGGCCCTGGGGCTCAACGTGGTGGTGGGGATGGCGGGGCTTCTGGACCTGGGCTACGCCGCCTTCTTCGCCGTGGGAGCCTACACCTGGGCCATCTTCGGTTCCCCCCAGGCGCGGAACTTCCTGCAAGGGAACTTCCCCCTCCCCGGGGAGTACATGTACCTCTTCATGCTGGTGGCCATCGTCACCACCGCCTTCACCGGGCTCCTCATCGGCTTCCCCGCCCTGCGCCTCCGGGGGGACTACCTGGCCATCGTCACCCTGGGCCTGGGGGAGGTGGTGCGGATCCTGGCCAACAACCTGGACCACCCCATCAACTTCACCAACGGCCCCCAGGGGATCACCCCCGTGGAGCGCCCCCCCATCGACTGGTTCCGCGACCTCACCGCCGCCTTGGGCCTGGGGCTGGACCGCACCACGGACTACCAGCTCTTCTTCTACCTCCTGGTCCTCCTCATCATCGGGATCGTGGTCCTGGTGAACCTCAACCTGGCGAACTCCCGCTTCGGCCGCGCCTGGACCGCCATCCGTGAGGACGAGATCGCCGCCCGCTCCATGGGCATTCCCCTCTTCCCCACCAAGCTCATCGCTTTCATGACCGGGGCGGCCTTCTCCGGGGCCATGGGGGTGATCTTCGCCGCCCAGCGCACCTTCGTTTCCCCCGAGTCCTTCACCCTCCTGGCCTCCATCACCATCCTGGCCAT
Source organism: Thermus thermamylovorans (assembly GCF_004307015.1). Taxonomy (NCBI): domain Bacteria; kingdom Thermotogati; phylum Deinococcota; class Deinococci; order Thermales; family Thermaceae; genus Thermus; species Thermus thermamylovorans. The sequence goes on along the minus strand of NZ_SIJL01000006.1, from coordinate 36,565 downwards.
GGTGATCCTGGGGGGGATGGGCTCCATCCCGGGGGCCATCCTGGGGGCGGCGGCCCTCACCATCCTCAACCTGGACCTCCTCAAGACCTTCAGCGAGTTCGTGCGCACCAACCTGCCGCAGATCCCCAGCCAGGTGGACCCCGCCAAGTACGAGCGCCTGGTCTTCGGCCTGGTCCTGGTGCTCATGATGATCTTCCGGCCCCAGGGGCTCATCCCGGAAAGGCGCCATAGGGCGGAGATGGAGGAGGCATGAGGGCCCTCGAGGTCCAGGGGCTCAGCAAGCGCTTCGGGGGGCTGGTGGCGGTGAACGGGGTGAGCCTGGAGGTGAAGCCCGGAGAGATCTTCTCCGTGATCGGCCCCAACGGGGCGGGCAAGACCACCTTCTTCAACCTCCTCACGGGCATCTACCCCCCGGACGAGGGACAGGTCTTCCTCTTCGGCAAGGACGTAACCGGCTTCCCCCCGGACCGCATCGCCCGGGAGGGGGTGGGACGCACCTTCCAGAACATCCGCCTCTTCGGGGCCATGACCGCTGTGGAGAACATCCTGGTGGGAATGCACACCCACATCCGCGTCCCCTACTTCCACGCCCTCCTCCGCACCCCCCTGGCCCGGCGGGAGGAACGGCGGGCCCTGGAGGAGGCCAGAAGGCTTCTGGACTACGTGGGCCTCCTCCACCGCCAGGAGGAGCTGGCCCGCAACCTCCCCTACGGGGAGCAGCGCAAGCTGGAGATCGCCCGGGCCCTGGCCCTGAGGCCCAGGCTTCTCCTCCTGGACGAGCCCGCCGCGGGCATGAACCCCAAGGAAACGGAGGAGCTCCAGGCCTTCATCCAGAGGCTGAGGGACGAACTCGGTATCACCATCCTCCTCATCGAGCACGACATGCGCCTGGTGATGCGCATCTCCGACCGGATCGCCGTCTTGGACCAGGGGGCCAAGATCGCCGAGGGCCCGCCGGGGGAGGTGCGTCAGGACCCCCGGGTGATCGAGGCCTACCTGGGCCGGGGGGCGGCAGGGGGTGGGGCGTGAGCCTCCTGGAGCTCCGCGACGTCCACGCCTACTACGGCCACATCCACGCCCTCAAGGGGGTCTCCCTCAGCGTGGCCCAGGGGGAGATCGTCACCCTCATCGGGGCCAACGGGGCGGGCAAGAGCACCACCCTGCGCACCATCAGCGGCCTGGTGCGGCCCCGGCAGGGGGAGGTGCTCTTCGGGGGAAGGCCCATCCACCGCCTCCCCCCCCACGAGATCGTGGCCCTGGGGGTGGGGCACGTGCCCGAGGGGCGCAGGGTCTTCCCCCGGCTCACCGTGGAGGAGAACCTGGAGATCGGGGCCTTCCTGGAGCGGGACCGCAAGGTGGTGCAAAGGCGCAAGGAGGAGGTCTACGCGCTCTTCCCCCGCCTCTACGAGCGCCGGGCCCAGAAAGGGGGGACCCTTTCGGGAGGGGAGCAGCAGATGCTGGCCATCGGCCGCACCCTCATGCAAGACCCCCGGATTCTCCTCCTGGACGAGCCTTCCATGGGCCTGGCCCCGGTGTTGGTGGACTTCATCTTCGAGATCATCCAAAGGCTTAACCGGGAGGGGCGGACCATCCTCCTGGTGGAGCAAAACGCCCGCCTGGCCCTAGAGGTGGCCCACCGGGGCTACGTGCTGGCCACGGGGGAGGTCACCCTTTCGGGCCCCGCCCGGGAGCTGGCGCAAAACCCCGAGGTGCAGAAGGCCTACCTGGGGGAGGGTTGATGACCCTACCCCGACCCGGGCCGGGAGGACCCCGGCGGGAGGCCTTCTGCCCCCCATACCCAGGCTTGCGCCTCTCCCCGCGGGCGCATATACTTTCCCTGAACCTTTAGGGCTAGCCCCTGGAAAGGAGCCCGTTATGAGAAGAGTCCTCTTGGCCCTCGCCCTCCTGGCCCTCGGCAGCGCCTTGGCCCAGCGCCTGGTGGTGGCCCAGGGCACCGACCCCATCACCCTGGACGCCCCCCTGGCCCAGGACTCCCCCTCGGCCACGGTGGTCACCCACATCAGCGAAACCCTCTTCGAGCTCACCCCCGAGGGCCGGATCGTGCCCCACCTGGCGGAGGGCTTCAGCTTCGCCGACGGCGGCCGCACCCTGGTCCTGCGCCTGCGGCGGGGGGTCACCTTCCACGACGGCACCCCCTTCAACGCCGAGGCGGTGAAGTTCAACCTGGACCGCTTCGTCTCCCGAGAGCTGGCGAGCCCCTTCGCCTTCCTCCTCTCGGAGCTGGAACGGGTGGAGGTGGTGGACAGCCACACGGTGCGCCTCCGGCTCAAAAACCCCTTCGCCCCCATCCTGGCCCACCTCACCCACAGCTCCCTGGCCATGCAAAGCCCCGCCGCCATCCAGCGCCTGGGGGCCCAGTACCGGGACAACCCCGTGGGCACCGGGCCCTACCGCTTCCAGGCCTGGCAGAAGGGGCAGTTCGTGGACCTGGTGCGGAACGAAAACTACTGGGGGGAGAAACCCCCCATCCCCCAGGTGCGCTTCGTCCCCGTGCCCGAGGGCACCACCCGGGTGGCCCTGGTGGAAACCGGCCAGGCCCACGTGGCGGTGCGCATCCCGCCCCAGGACATCGCCCGCCTGCAGGCCAACCGGGCCCTCGAGGTGGTGCGCACCCCGAGCCTGCGCACCATCTACATCTACTTCAACACCCAGCGCCCCCCCTTCAACGACCCCCGGGTGCGCCAGGCCCTGAACCACGCGGTAAACCGGGAGGAGATCCTCCAGTTCGTCCTGGGGGGGATCGGCCGGGTCTCCGACGCCCCCATCGCCCCCGGGATCTTCGGCTACACCGCCGTGGGCCGCTACGAGTACAACCCCCAGCGGGCCCAGGAGCTCCTGCGGCAGGCGGGGGTGAGCACGCCCCTTAGGGTCACCCTCCACTGCCCCACGGGCCGCTACTTCCAGGACATCCAGACCTGCGAGGCCATCCAGGGCCAGCTCCGCCGCGTGGGGGTGGAGGCCACCATCCAGACCCTGGAGTGGGGGGCCTACCTGCAGGAAACCCAGCGTCCCCTGGCGGAAAACCGCATCCAGATGGCCATGCTGGGCTGGGGCACGGTGACGGGGGACGCGGACTACGGGCTTTACCCCCTCTTCCACTCCAGCCAGTGGGCCCCCGGGTTCAACCGGGCCTTCTACCGCAACCCTCAGGTGGACCAGCTCCTCTCCCAAGCCCGCATCTCCACCCTGCCCCAGGGGCGGCAGCAGCTCTACCGGGAGGCCATGGCCCAGATCTGGCGGGACGCCCCCTGGCTCTTCCTCCACTCCGAGCTGCAGGTGACGGCCATCCGCCAGGAGGTCCAGGGCTTCCTCGTCCACCCCACGGAGCGCTACCTGGCCTACCGGGCCCGCTTCCGCTAGGGTAGACCCGGCCTTGGCCCCGTGGGCTCCCCCCACGGGGCCCTTTGCGGAAACGATGCTGACCTACGCCATCCGGCGCCTCCTCATCGCCATCCCTACCCTCTTCGGGGTGGTCCTCCTGGTCTTCCTCATGGTGCGCCTGGCCCCGGGGGACCCAGCGGTTCTCCTGGCGGGGGAGTTCGCCACCCCGGAGACCCTGGAGGCCATCCGCGCCCGCTACGGCCTGGACCGGCCCCTCCCCGAGCAGTTCCTCCTCTACCTGGGGGCCCTCCTGCGGGGGGACCTGGGGGAGTCGGCAAGGAGCCGCAGGCCGGTGCTGGAGGAGCTCAAGACCTACTTCCCCAACACGTTGGAGCTGGCGGTGGCCGCCATCCTGGTGGCCCTCCTCACCGGGATCCCCCTGGGCATACTGGCCGCCCTCCGCCCGGGGAGCGGCCTGGACCTGGGGGTCATGACCCTGGCCCTCCTTGGGGTCTCCATGCCCGTCTTCTGGTTCGGTCTCCTGGCCATCCTCATCTTCTCCGTGAACCTGGGGTGGTTCCCCGTGGCCGGGAAGGGCACCCTGGCCCACCTGGTCCTCCCCGCGGTCACCCTGGGGGTGAACGCCACCGCCCTCCTGGCCCGCATGACCCGGGGGACCCTCCTGGAGGTCCTCTCCCAGGACTACATCCGCACCGCCCGGGCCAAGGGGCTTAGGGAGCGGGTGGTGGTCTTCAAGCACGCCCTGCGCAACGCCATGATCCCCGTGGTCACCGTGGCGGGGCTGGAGTTCGGTACCCTGCTCGCCGGGGCGGTGATCACCGAGACCATCTTCGCCTGGCCGGGGCTTGGGCAGCTTCTGGTGGGCTCCATCCTGGCCCGGGACTACCCCGTGGTCCAGGGGGCGGTGCTCCTCGTGGCCCTGAGCTTCATCCTGGTCAACCTCCTGGTGGACCTCCTCTACGCCGGGATCGACCCGAGGGTGCGCTATGACTAGGCCCTGGCGCCGTTTCCGTAAGAGCCGTCTGGCCCAGGCGGGGGCCTTCCTCCTCCTCCTCTACCTTCTGGGAGCCCTCTTCGCCCCCTTCCTCGCCCCCTACTCCCCCTACACCCAGGACCTGCGGGCCGCCTACGTGCCCCCCCTGGCGGGGGTGAGCCTGAGGGGGCCTGGGGGGGAGTTTGGCCTCCACGTGAGCCCCGCCTTCCGCCACCCCCTGGAGGGGGTGCAGGTGAACTGGGAGGAAAAGTACCCCGTGCGCCTCCTGGTGCGGGGGGAGGAGTGGCGCTGGCTGGGGCTCACGGGGAACCTGCGCCTTTTTGGGGTGGAGGGGCCGGTCCGGCTCCACCTCCTGGGCACGGACGAACAGGGGCGGGACCTCTTCTCCCGCATCCTCCACGGCATCCCCATCTCCCTCACCATCGGGCTGGTGGCGGTGGGGATCGGCCTCCTCCTGGGGGCCCCCCTGGGGGCCCTTTCCGCCTACTTCGGGGGGCGGACCGACCTCCTGGTCCAGCGCCTGGTGGACGTGATGCTGGCCTTCCCGGGGATCCTCCTGGCCATCGTCCTGGTGGCCATCCTGGGCCCTGGGCTCACCAACGCCATGATCGCCGTGGGCATCGCCGCCGTGCCCATCTACGCCCGGCTCGTGCGGGGGGTGGTCCTCTCCCTCAAGGCCCTGGACTACGTGGAGGCCGCCCGGGCCCTGGGGGCCAGCCACGGCCGCATCCTCTTCCGCCACATCCTCCCCAACGCCCTAAGCCCCCTCCTCATCCAGTCCAGCCTGCAGATGGCCATCGCCATCCTCTTCGCCGCGGGGCTGGGCTTCCTGGGCCTGGGGGCGAGGCCCCCCGAGCCCGAATGGGGCCTGATGCTGGCCCGGGGCCGGGAGTACCTGGCGGTGGCCCCCCACGTGGCCACCTTCCCCGGGCTGGCCATCGTGGGCCTGGTCCTGGCCTTCAACCTGCTGGGGGACGCCCTGCGGGACGCCCTGGACCCGAGGGGGCGCTGACGCCCTACCTCAGGGGGGCATGGGCCCGGCCTCAAGGGAGGCTAAAGGGGGGGCCAGGCCCCGGGGGTATGATGGCCTTATGCGGCGAGCCCTCCTCCTCTTGGCCCTGCTGCCCCTCCTGGCCGCCTGCCAGCTGCTGGAGGGGACGGGCTACCGCGTGGCCGAGGCCCAGCTCCTCTTCCCCGAGGCCACGGAGCGCTGGACCTACTTCTACGGGGAGCCCCGGGAGGTGCGGCTTTCGGGGCGCACCCTCCGGCTGGAAGGCCCCCGGGGGGAAAGCCTCTGGGCCGTGCCCGGAGCCCTTTGGGTGAACGAAAACCCCTTCCTCCGGGAGGTGGCCCCCTCCCTCAGGCCCCTGGCCGAGGCGGTGCGGGGCGTGGGGGGAAGCCTGGTGGAGGTGCGCGCCCAGGCCGCCCTGAGGGGCAGCTGGCTCTTCGACGGGGTGGGCTGGGTGCGCCTCACGGGGGGGCTGCGGGCTGGGGAGCGGCGGGCCCTGGTCCAGCCCGCGGGCTACACCGTCCCGGACCTGGAGGCCTTCACCCGGGGGGAGGCCCAGGTGCTCCTGCGGGAGGTCCTGGCCCGGCGGGGGGGGAGGCAGGTGGTGCTGTTTGAGCTCTCGGAGCCTGTCCTAAGGCCCCTCGGGCTGGACCCCGCCCCCGACAGCTACCGGGTAGGGGCCCTCCAGGTGCAGTACGGGCTTAGAGTGGAGGTGGTGAGCCCTCCCGCCCCCCCTTACCGCATCCTGGACCGGGGCGGCAACGCCGCCTACGGGGAGGCCGAGGCCAGGGCCTTCCTGGCCAACAACCCCACCCGCCTCGCCGAGGTGTGGAACCTGGCGGTGGGCAACCGCCTCCCCCGCCCCCCCGCCCCCAGCGTGGACTTCCGCACGAGGAGCGTGGCCGCCTTCTTCTGGGGCCTGAAGCCCACCGGGGGGTACGGGATCGAGGTGGTGGGGGTCACCTACGGGGGCGGGGCCGCCCGGGTGATCCTCAACCTGCAAAGCCCAAGGCCCGGGGCCATCGTCACCCAGGCCCTGACGAGCCCCTACGTGATCCTGGAGCTGGAAAGGGTGAACCGGGTGGTCTTCGCCGACCCCGCGGGGCGGGTGCTGGCGGAGGCCAGGGAGTGAGGCCATCCTCTAACGAGGCCAGGGTGGGGACCCTGGTAAAGGGCAAGCCCCCGGGGAAAATCCAACACCACCCCACGGGGACAAAGTCTGCGTGGGGGCCCCGGTGATACCACCCCACGGGGGCTTCGTCCCCGTGGGGGCTCCGGTGAAAGGGTACCCAAGGTCTCCGGCTTGCCCAAGCGGCGGCAGGGTACTTAGAAAGGGGCTAGCTTTTCCTCTATACTGCTTCCGTGGAAGGGGAAAGCCTGGGCACCCTGGCCCCTTGGGGGAAGGAAGCTCCCCTGGCCCAGGCCCGGGCCCTCCTGGAGGCGGGGCGGGAGGGGGAGGCGGAGGCCCTCCTCGAGGCCTGGAAGGGAAAGGGCCCTGAGGAGGCCGAGCGCCTGGCCCTCCTGGGCTTCACCAAGGCCCGCCGGGGGGACCTCCAGGGGTACCGGAGGCTCGCCCTGGAGGCCGCCAGGAGGGCCCAGACCTCCTTTACCCTCTACCACCTGGGCCTCGCCTTGCCCCCGCGGGAAGGGGTGGTGGCCCTGGAGGAGGCCCTCCACCGCACCCAAAGCCCTAAGGACCAAGGCCTGCTCACCCTGGCCCTGGCCCGCACGAAACGGCGCCTAGGCCGCCTGCGGGAGGCCTTGGCCCACGCTGCCCTGGCCCGCCTCAAGGCCCCGGGAGCTTTTACCACCCTGGAGTGGGCCTGGCTCACCCTCCTGGCCGAAGAGGAGCCATCCCTCCCCGACCTCCTCCGGGAGGTGGAGCCCTTGGCCCTGGAGCCGGGACCCGGCCTCTACGCCCGCTTTCTCGTGGCCCACCTCCGCCTCCTCCAGGGGGAGGAAAAAGCCGCCCGGGCCTACTGGCAGAAGGCCCTGGAGGAAGCGCCCCCCGCAGCCCTCCCCTACCTGGCCCCCGCAGGGGTGCGCCTCTTGGGCCAAGGAGCCCTTCCCCTCCTGCAAGCCGCCCGGCCCTGGGCCCAAGACCCCTATCCCAGGGCCCTGCTCCTCCTCGGGGAGGCCCTGCTGCGGGAGGATAGCCAGGGGGTGAGGGAGCTCCTCCCTTTGCTGGAAAGGGAAGGCACCGGAGAGGAGGTCTTCCGGGCCCGCCTCTTCCTGGGGGAGGAGGCCTCTTCCTCGGGGGAGGTTTCCGGGAGGGGAGGGTGGCTCCTGTGGCCCACCCCTAGGACGAGCCCCGACCCCCACCTCCAGACCCTGGGAGAGGCCAGGCTCTTCGGGAGGCCCCTTCCCCTGCGGCAGGCGGAGCTTCTGGTCCTCCTCCTGGCCCGGCCCGAGGGGTGGAGGGGGGAGGCCCTGGCCCAAGCCCTCTACGGGGACGGGAACACCCCCGCCCTGCGCATGGAGCTCCACCGCCTGCGGGAGCGGGGCCTGGTGATAGGAAGCCGCCCCTACCGCCTGCTTTCCCCCCTAAAGGCGGACTTCCTGGAGGTGGAGGAAGCCCTGCACCAGGGGAACCTTTCCCGCGCCCTCCGCCTCTACCGGGGCCCCCTCCTGACCAACAGCCAGGCCCCGGGGGTGGAGGAGTTGCGGTGGGAGCTGGAGGCAAGCCTGCGGAAGGCGGCCCTCAGCCAGGGAAGCCTCGAGGCCCTCTACGCTTTGGCGGAGCGGCTTAGGGATGACCTGGAGCTCTGGGAGGCCCTCCTGGAGCGCCTTTCCCCCCTGGACCCCCGGCACCCCGCGGTCCTGGCCCGGGTGGAGCGGCTCAGGCGGGAGTGGGGGCTTTAGGGGCCAAAGACCCGGACCAAACAGTGGGGACCTTGGCCGTGGGGAGCCACTCCCCATTCCCCCCAAACGAAGCCCAGGAGAAGCCACGTGCCCTTAAAGCCCCCTAGGAAACATGGCCCCCGCATAACGCCCAAAGAGTTCTATGAGAACCCAATGAGTTACGCGGGGGTTACCTTCCCCTCTGTATCTTGATCCGAATATGGTTGGGGGAAGCCTATAGAGAAAAGCCTTGCCGACCCACGACCTAGAGGGGGGTAAGCCATGCACCTTATCTTCCTTCACCAACTTAGGGCAGAGCTCCTGCTTTCCTTCCAGCAGTTGCGCGTCTACTGGTTCAACCAGCTGGCCAGCCTGGTGGCGGATACCGTCTTCTTCTTCGCCATCGCCATGGGCATCCGGGCCCTGGCCGCCGGGACAGAGGTACCGTTAGGCTTGGGCAACCTCCTCCTCCTCTACGCTGCCTTTGGAATCACCGTGGGGATGTTCCAGAGCATCGCCTTCACCCTGCACAACGAGGCCACCCGGGGCACCCTGGAACACCTGGCCTTGGCCCGGGGAGGGCTTTTGCGGCAGCTTTTTCTGCGGGCCCTGGCGGATACCTTCTTCAACGTGCTCTACAACGGGGTGGTGTTCCTCCTGCTGGTCCTCCTTCTGGGGGTGCGCCTCGAGCCCACCCCTTGGTTCCCTTTGGCCCTCCTCCCCGTGGCCCTCTCCGCCATGGGCTTCGGCTTCCTCATGGGTACCCTGGCCCTTTACTTCAAGCAGGTGATGGGCCTTTTCACCATCCTGCAGTTCCTTCTCCTCCCCTACTTCTTCACCCTCGCCGCCTGGCAGCCCTTCATGGCCTACCTCCCTTTCGCCCCGGGGGCCCACCTCCTGAAGCTGGGGCTCACGGGGGGCGCCTTTGACCCTGGGGTCTTCCTCTTGGCCCTTCTGCAGGGGGTTCTCCTCCTCTCCCTGGGGCTTTTGGCCATGGGGCGGATGTACGCCCTGGTGCGCCACAAGGGCCTTCTGGGGAGGTACTGATGCGCCTTCTGGTGCAAGGAGTCCACAAGCGCTTCGGCCCGGTGCAGGCCCTCGCCGGGGTGAGCCTGGAGCTAAGGGCGGGGGAGGTCCTGGGCCTCTTGGGCCCCAACGGGGCGGGCAAGACCACCCTGGTGAAGGTGATCCTGGGCCTCCTCCTGCCGGAGGAGGGGGAGGTCTACCTGGAGGAGGAGGGCAGGCGGCGCAGGCCCCAGGGGCACGAGTTCGGGGTCCTCCTGGAGGGGAGCCGCAACCTCTACCTCAACCTCCCCCTCCTGGCCAACGCCCTCTACTTCGGGGGCATCCGGGGGCTTAGCCCTAAGGAGGTGCGCCCCCGCTTCCTCCACTGGCTGGAGCGCTTTGGCCTGAAGGAGCGCCTCCACGCCCCTTTGGCCTCCCTCTCCCGGGGCATGCAACAGAAGGCCGCCTTGGCCCTGGCCCTCGCCCTAAGGCCCCGCTTCCTCCTCCTGGACGAGCCCACCCTGGGCCTGGACCCGGTGAGCCGGGGGGAGCTGGAGGCCATCCTCCTGAGCCTCAAGGGGGAGGGGATCGGCATCCTCCTCACCTCCCACGACCTGGCCACGGTGGAGCGGGTGAGCGACCGGGTGGCCTTCCTCCAGGGGGGAAGGCTCCTTCGGGAAGGGCCCACCCGGGCCCTCCTGCGGGAGTGGGCGGGAGAGGGGTACCTCCTCCGCCTGGCCGAGCCCGTGGCCGAGGCCCTGGCGGAAGCCCTGGGCCCGGGGTGGCTGGCGGAGGGAAAGGACCGCCTGGTCTTCCTGGGGGAGTGGGCGGCCCTCAAGGAGGCCCTGCCCCGGGTGCCCGTGGAGGTGCTGGAGGTCTCCCGGGGGGAGCCCAGCCTGGAGACCGTCTTCCTAAGGCTCTTCGGCCGGGAAGCCCCCAAGGAGCCTTCCCCTTAGGGCCCCCACCAGGTACAAGGAGCCCGTGGCCAGGACGGGGAGGCCGTCCGCCCGCGCGGCCTCCACCGCGTGATGAAGGGCCTCCCAGGGCTCCTCAAAGAAGGGCCCGCCCAGCTCCGGACCCAAGGCCCCCTCCCCGGCCCGGGTGTAGCGGACGCTTCTGGCCTTGGGGAGGAGGTGGGCCAGCATCCTTCGCACGTCCTTGCGGGGAAAGGCCCCAAAGACCAGGTGGTAGGCGGCAAACTCCCGGGCCAGGGCCTGGGCCGCCGGGGGGTTGTGGGCCCCGTCCAGGTAGACCTCCACCCCCTCTACCAGGAAGCGCTCCAGCCGGCCCGGATGCCTTGCTTCCCGAAGCCCTCGGGCAATGGCCTCCTCGGGGAAGCCCAGGAGCCTCAGGGCCGCCGCCGCCAGCCGGGCGTTTGCTTCCTGGAAGGCCCCCTTCAGAGCGGGGGGCGCGGGGATGGCAAAGAGGGGGTCTTCCGGGTCCAGGAGGTGGAGGGGGCACCCCCGCGCCGCCGCCACCCGCCGGGCCACCTCCAGGCCCACCCCTTCCGCCCCCGTGACCACGGGGACCCCAGGGCGGAAGGCCCCCGCCTTCTCCCAGGCCACCGCCTCGAGGCTCCCCCCCAGGGCCTCCAGGTGGTCCTCCCCCACGTGGGTGAGCACGGTGAGGGCCACATGGGAGAGGGCGTTGGTGGCGTCCTTCTCCCCCCCCACCCCCGCCTCCACCGCCGCCAGGGCCACCCCCTCCTCCCGGAAGCGGTGGAAGGCCAGGGCGGTGGCCAGGTCGAAGAAGCCCGGGGGCTCGGGCCAGGCCTCCCCCCGGACCCAGGCCACGAAGCCCACCACTGCCCCCTCGGGGATGAGGCCCCGGTGGGTGCGGATCCTCTCCCGGAAGTCCAGGAGGTGGGGGCTGATGTAGGCCCCGTAAGGAAGCCCCCGGGCGCGGAAGGCGGCCTCGAGGTAGGCCACCACGCTCCCCTTGCCGTTTGTGCCCAGGACGTGCACCGCCCGAAAGGCCGCCTCCGGGTGCCCCAGGCGCTCCAGGAGGGCCCGCACCCGCTCCAAACCCCGCGCCCCCTGGCGGCGCTGGGCGAAAAGCCAGGCCAAAGCCTCCCGGTAGGCCATCCTCTCCCCCTAATCCCTCTCCTTCTTCCTCCGGCGCAGGCCTCGAGGCCTCTTTGTCGGAGCCCCCACCCCGGCCTCGTCAGGGTAGGGTGGCATCATCCCTCCGCGTACTGCAAGCGGTAGAGGGTGGCGTAGTAGCCCCCCTTGCGGAGGAGCTCCTCGTGGGTGCCCTCCTCCACCAGGCGCCCCTTCCTGAAGACCAGGATCCGGTCCACCCGGCGGATGGTGGAGAGGCGGTGGGCAATGAGGATGGCGGTCCTCCCCTCCATGGCCCGGTAGAGCGCCTCCTGGAGCCGCCTTTCCGTCTCCGAGTCCACGTTGGCCGTGGCCTCGTCCAGGATGAGGAGGATGTCCGGGCTGGCCAGAAGCGCCCGCACCAGGGCCAGAAGCTGTTTTTCCCCCGTGGAAAGCCCCGCCCCCCGCTCCCCCACCCGGGTGCGGTAGCCCTGGGGCAGGCGCAAAATGGCCTCGTGCACCCCCAAAAACCGGGCCACCTCCTCCACCTGCGCCTCGGGGATGGACTCGTCGAAGAGGCGGAGGTTGTCCAGGATGGTGCCGGAGAAGAGGAAGGGGTCCTGGAGGACGATCCCCACCCGCCGCCGCAGGTCCTCCTGGCGGTACGCCCGGGCGTCCACCCCGTCCAGGAGGACCTGGCCCCGCTGGGGGTCGTAGAAGCGGGCGATGAGGCTCACCACGCTGGTCTTCCCCGCCCCCGTGGCCCCCACCAGGGCCACCTTCTCCCCCGGGCGGATGCGGAAGGAGACCCCCCGCAAGACCCAGTCCTTCTCCCCGGGCTCCACCCCCTTGGGGGTGTAGGCCAACCAGACGTCCCGGAACTCCACCTCCCCCCGGAAGCGGGCGAGGGGCTTGGGGTCCTCGGGGTCTTTCAGCTCCTCCTCCGCGTCCAGGACCCCGAAGATGCGCTCGGCGCTGGCCATGGCCCCCTGGAAGAGGTTGAACTTGTCGGAGAGGTCCTGCAGGGGCTGGAAGAGCTGGCGGGTGTAGTCCACGAAGGCCACCAGGAGGCCCAGGGTCACCGCCCCCCGCACCACCTCCCCCCCGCCGTAGAAGAGGAGGCCCGCCACCGCCAGGTCCCCCAAAAAGCCCACCACGGGGAAGAAGAGGGCGAACCAGCGGACAATCTCCACCCAGGCCTGGAGGAGGTCCTGGGCCTGGCGGTCCAGCTTGGCCTCCCGCTCCCCCTCCTGGCGAAAGAGCTGCACCGTCTCCACCCCGGAGAGGTTCTCCTGCAGGGCGGCGTTGAGGCGGGCCAGGCGGAGGCGCATCTCCCGGTAGGCGGCCCGCATCCCCCGGCGAACCCAGGCGGTGACCAGGAGGAGGACGGGGGCCACCAGGAGGACCACCAGGGTGAGCTGGGGGCTCAGGAAGAACATGAAGGCCAGCAGGCCCAGGATGGTGAAGAGGTCGGCGATCACCCCCACCAGCCCCCCGGTGATGAACTGGTTGATGGCGTCCACGTCGGAGGTGACCCGGGTCATGAGGCGGCCCACGGGGTTGCGGTCGTAGTACCCCGGGTGCAGGCGCATGAGCTTGGCGAAGAGGGCGCTCCGGAGGTCAAAGAGGACCCGCTGCCCCACCCACTGGATGAGGTAGACCTGGCCGTAGGTGGCGGCGAAGTTCACGAAGCGCACCAGCAAGAACCCCAGGCTGATCCAGAGGAGGAGGGCGAGCCTTTCCTCCAGGGGCGCGGGCGCCTCGGGCAGGAAGACCCCGTCGATGGCCCACTTGAAGAAGAGGGGGGTGAGGGCGGCGGTGAGGGTGGTGAGGAGGAGGCAGAGGAGGGCCAGGCCCACCTGCAGCCGGTAGGGCCGCACGTAGGCCAGGATGCGGGCGAAGAGCACCCGGTCAAAGGCCTTGCTGTAGGCGTCCTCCTGGGTCATCCCCCCACCTCCCCCTCCGCCTCCAGGCGCTGGAAGCGGTCCAGCTCCGCGTAGAGGCCCCCGGCCTCCAGGAGGCTCTCGTGGGTCCCCTCCTCCACGATCCGCCCCCCCTCCAGGACGATGATCCAGTCGGCGTGGCGCAGGGTGGCGGTGCGGTGGGAGATGAGGAAGGTGGTCTGGCGGCCCAGGAGGGTCTTCAGGCCCTGGAGGATGCGGGCCTCGGTCTCCGTGTCCACGGCGCTAAGGGCGTCGTCCAGGATGAGGACCTTGGGCCTCTTGGCCAGGGCCCGGGCCAGGGCCACCCGCTGGCGCTGCCCCCCGGAGAGGGTCACCCCCCGCTCGCCGAGGAGGGTTTCGTAGCCCTTGGGGAAGGAGAGGATTTCCTCGTGGATGCCCGCAAGCCTCGCCGCCCACTCCACCCTCTCCCGGTCGGGGGCTTCCAGGCCGAAGGCGATGTTTTCCAGAATGGTCTCGCTGAAGAGGAAGGGCTCCTGGGGGGCCACCCCCACCGCCTGGCGCAGGACCGAGAGGGGGATGCGCCGCAGGGGGTAGCCCCCCAGGTAGACCTCCCCCTCCGTGGGGTCGAGGAGCCGGGGGATGAGGGCGGTGAGGAGGCTCTTCCCCGCCCCCGTGCGCCCGGTGATCCCCAGGGTCATCCCCTCGGGGACGGTGAGGGTGATGTCCTTGAGGAGCCAGCGCCCCCCCACCTCGAGGCCCACCCCCTGGAAGCGCACCTCCCCCGTGAGGTCCTCCGCCCCCAGGGGCAAGGGGTCCTGGTCCCGGATGTGGGGGGTCTGGTCCTGGAGCTCCAGAAGGCGGCGGAGGCTGGTGAGGCCCCGCTGGTACATGGCCATCACCCAGCCCAGGCCCAGGATGGGCCAGGTGAGCTGGGCCAGGTAGGCGTTGAACTGGACCAGCTGGCCCACGGTCATCTCCCCCCGGAGCACCATCCCCCCGCCGGCCCAGAGGACGGTGAGGAAGGCGAAGCCCATGAGGAAGCCCATCAGGGCCTGCATGGGGCCCTCCACCCTGGCCAGGGCCAGGCTTTTTCCCATGTAGGCCCGGTTCAGGTCCTGGAAGCGGGCGAGAAAGCGGCCCTCCAGGGCGTACCCCTTCACCACCCGGCTGCCGCTGAAGGCCTCCTGGGCCAGGGTGCTGATCCGGTCGAAGGCCTCCTGGGCCTCCCGGTAGCGGCGGTCGATGAGCCGCAGGAGCAAGAAGATGACCGAGGCGATCAGGGGGAGGAGGAGGGTGAGGTACAGGGCCAGACGGAGGTTCACCAGGTACATGGAGAGAAAGGCCAGGAGGACGAGGAAGCCCAGGCGGCTGCCCATGAGGATCCCCGGCCCCACCATCTCCCGCACCGCGGAGAGGTCGGTGTTGAGGCGGTTCATGAGGTCCCCCACCCGGGTCCTCTGGTAGAAGGGCCGGTCCAGGCGGAGGAGGTGGTGGAAAAGGTCCTTCCGGAGGTCGTACTCCACCCGGCGGCTGGCGGCCACCGCCAGGCGGCGCATGAGGTAGGAGAGGAGGGCGCTGGCCCCGCCGGAGAGGAGGAGGAAGAGGGCGTAGCGCCCGTAAGGCCCCCCCTCCCCCAAGGCGTCCACCGCCAGGCGCAGGAAGTAAGGGGTGAGGACGAAGAAGGAGATGGAGACCAGGCCCAACGCCACCCCCAGGGCGTAGGGCAGGCGGTAGGGGACGAGGTAGGGGAGGAGCCGGAGGAGAGCTGACCGGCCGGTCATGCCCTAAAGTCTACGCCAAAGCCCATGGGCAAAGGGAAGCGGGGCCACATCCCTCCCCCCGCGCAGGGCGGCATCAGGCCCCCTCCAGCTCCTCCTTGAGGCTCCGCAAGGGGGCCTCCCACGCCTCCCCCAAGGTGAGGAGGCGGTAGGGCTTGTGGAGCCGCCGAGCCGCCTTTTGCAGGAGGCCGGGGATGGGCGGGCAGGCGTAGGAGACCACCAGGAGGAGGCCCCGCACCCGGCCCAGCCGCCCCAGGTAGTGGACCATGCCCAAAAGCTCCCGGTCCGTGGGCAGGTCCAGGGGGAAAAGCCTCTCCCCCTCCTCCCGGAGCCTTTCGGGCGGGAGGTCGGGGAAGTGGGGGAGGAGGCCCACCCGGGCCAGGGCCTCCGCCACCCCCTCCCGGAAGCCCTCGTCCTCCAGGAGGTAGGGCTGGGCCGCCACCCCCACGCTCCCCTGGGGGGTCTTGAGGGGAGGGGGGGGCTTCAGGAGGCCCCGCACCCGGTCCAGGGCCCGGCCTACCAGCATGGGGTTTTGCGTGAGGAGGTGCCCCACCTCCGCCGCCCGGCCCAGGACCCGCTCGGAAAGCTCCGCGGGCACCTTGAGGGCGGGAGGCGGGGCGGGGAAGTAGCGGAGGAGGGCGGCCTCGAGGTCCACAAGCCAGGGGCACCCTCCCCCGCCCCTTTCCGACTCCACCCCTCCCTGGGGGTCAGGGAGGAGGAGGTAGTCCACCCCCTGGGCCTTCAGGGCCGCCACCTGGGCCAGGAGCCCCTGGACGGGGAGGCAGTAGGGCTGGCGCAGGTCGGGCCCCACCCCTGCCCGCACCACCTCCACCCCCAGGGCCTTCAGGTAGGCCTCCCAGAAGGCCAGGTAGCGCCGGGAGAGGAACCCTTCCAGGACGCCCACGCGCATACGCCTTATCCTACGCCCAGGGCCTCCAGAAAGGCCAGGAGGACCTCCCGTCCCTCCCGGAGGCTTTGGGGGAGCACCCACTCCCCCTCGGTGTGGGCCCCGCCCCCCCGGTAGACCCCAAGGCCCAGGGCGGGGATCCCCCGCTCGACGGCGGCGCCCGCGTCGGTGGAGCCGGGGCCGAAAAGGGGCCTCTCCCCGATCCGGGCCAGGGCTCCTTCCGCCGCCCGCAGGAGCCCGGGGGTGGCGGTGCACCCCGCGGGCCTTTCCCCCACCACCTCTAAGGCGAGCTCCACCCCCTGGCGGCGGGCCGCCTCCGCCAGGACGGCCTGGACCGCCTGGCGAAGGGCTGCCAGGCGGTCCGGGTCGGGGGCGCGGACCTCCAGGAGGGCGGCGGCTTCCTGGGGGATGGCGTTCACCGCCTCCCCCGCCCGCAGGCCGCTGGCGTTGAGGCTGGCCTCCTCCCCCCCGTCCAGGAGGGCCCTCAGGCCCAGGAGGCCCTCGGCCAGGGCGAAGACGGGATTGGGGTGGCCCCGGTCCCCCCAAGCGTGCCCCCCCGGGCCCAGGAAGCGGGCCCGGAAGCGCACCGCCCCCAGGGCCCGGTCCACCACCCCGGGGAGGTAGCCGTCCACCGCCACCACCACCTCGGGCCTCAGGGCTTCCACCAGGGCCCTCGCCCCCTTGAGGTTCCCCAGGCCCTCCTCCCCCACGGTGAAGCCCCGCACCACCCCCGGCATCTCCGGCAGGGAGAGGAGGACGGCCACCCCCGCGGAGTTGTCCCCCACCCCGGGGGCGTACAGCCGCTCCCCCGCCCGCCTGGGGGGCCTGGGGGGCAGGACGGTGTCCAGGTGGGCCAGGAGGAGCACCCGGCCCTCCCCGGCCCAGACGTTCCCCAGCCCGTCCCGCCTCGCCCCTGGCAGCCGGGCGGCCACGTAGGCCCCCCGGGCCTCCTCCCCCGCCAGGGGAGCGAGTTCCAGGAGGAAGCGCACCGGGTCCACTACTCTTCCGGCTCGGGCTGGGCCAGCCCCTCGCGGATGGCGTAGAGGGCGGCCTGGGTGCGGTTGTTGAGGTGAAGCTTCTGGAAGATCTCGGAAAGGCGGTTGCGCACCGTCTTTTCGGAAAGCTGCAGCTCGGCGGCGATCTCCAGGTTGGTGTAGCCCTGGGCCACCAGCTTGAGGATCTGGATCTCCCGCTCGGAAAGCTCCGCGTGCAGGGGGGTGCTGGCCTCCTTCTTGGCGCGGAAGTCCTGGATGATCCGCCCGGCGAGCTCCGCGTCCAGGAGGACCTCCCCCGCGTGCACCCGGCGGATGGCCCCGATGAGCTCGCTGGCGTCGGTGTCCTTGAGGAGGTAGCCCCGGGCCCCCGCCTTCACCGCCTCGAAGACGTAGGCGTCCTGGCGGTACATGGTGAGGATGATGACCTTGGCCCCGGGCCACTCCTTGAGGATGGCCTGGGTGGCCTGCACCCCGTCCAGGCCCGGCATCTGGATGTCCATGAGGATCACGTCCGGCTTGGCCTCGAGGGCGTGCCGCATGGCCTCCCAGCCGTCCTTGGCCTCCCCCACCACCCGGAAGTCCCCCTCCGCCTCCAGAAGGCTCTTCAGGCCCTGGCGGAAGAGGGCGTGGTCGTCCGCTAAGAGTACCCGGATCACCCCCTCATCTTAGCGCCAAGGGGCCCGGGGTATGGTAAGGCCCGTGAGGGTGTTGCGGGTGGAGAAGCTGGTGCCGGGGGGCTACGGCCTGGCCCGCACGGAGGAGGGGACGGTCCTGGTCCGGGGGGCCCTCCCGGGGGAGGTGGTGCGGGGCAGGCCCACGCGCCGCAAGGGGGCCCTTTTCCTGGAGGAGGCGGAGGTGCTCACCCCCCGCCCCGACCGTTACCCGCATCCCCTCCCCCCCACCGCCGACCTGCCCCTCCTCTACGAGAGCCAGCTTCCCCTGAAGGCGGGCCTGGTGCAAGACGCCCTGGAGCGCATCGCCAAGCTCCCCTTTCCCCTAAGCCCCATCCGCCCTTCCCCCCGGGCCCTCGCCTACCGCACCGCCGCCCAGTACGCCCGCCACCCCCTGGGGGGGCTGGCCTACCGCCTGCCGAATAGCCACGGCCTGGTGCGGGTGGAGGAGGACCCCCTGGTGGCCGAGCCCTTAGCCCAGGCCTTGCGGGTGCTTTCCCTCTGGCCCCTCCCCGTGGAGGAGGTGGCCCTGAGGGGAAGCCTCCTGGAAGGAAAGGTCCTCCTCGGGCTCATCGGGGGAAGCCCCGAGGCCTTAAAGCGCCCCGCCAGGGCCCTGGTGCGGGAGGGGTTCGCCGGGGTGGTCTGGGCCGAGCCCTCGGAGAGGGGCCGTTTCCGGGGGCGCGTCCAGCTCCTTCAGGGAGAGGGAACCCTCCGGGAGCGCTTCGGCCCCCTCACCGCCAGCGTGAGCGTGGAGGGCTTCAGCCAGGCGAACCCCCTGGCGGCGGGAGAGCTTCTGGAGGAGGCCCAAGGTCTGGTGGCGGGGGGCGGACGGGCCCTGGAGCTCTACGCGGGCAGCGGCCTCCTCTCCCTTCTCCTCGCCCCCCGCTTCCGGGAGGTGGTGGCGGTGGAGATCGGCAAGGAGGCGGTGCGCCGGGGGGAGGCGGACCGGAGGCGGCTGGGGGTGGAAAACGTGCGCTTCCACCGGGGGGATGCCAGGGAGGCGGCCCGCCTGGGGGCCTTTGACCTGGTGGTCCTGGACCCGCCCCGGGCGGGGCTCTCCCCGGGGGTGCGCCGCTACCTCCTGGAAACCCGGCCCAGGGAGGTTCTCTACATCGCCTGCAACCCCGCCACCTGGGCCCGGGACGTGGGGGAGCTGGTGCGGGGAGGCTACGCCTTGGCCTTCGCCCGCCCCTACGACTTCTTCCCCTTCACCCACCACGTGGAGGTCCTCTCCCTCCTGCGCCTGGGGTAGGGGGAAGCCGCGCAAGAAGGGGGCGGGATCCCCGGGCACCTCCTAGAGGGGGGCCCGGCGGCAAGCCCGGTTATCCTAAGGGGAAAGGAGCCCCCATGGTGCTGATCCTGAACGGTCCCAACCTGAACCTGCTGGGCCAGCGGGAGCCGGAGGTGTACGGCCGGACGACCCTGGAGGAGCTGGAGGCCCTCTGCGAGGCCTGGGGGGCGGAGCTGGGCCTGGGGGTGGCCTTCCGCCAGAGCAACTACGAGGGCCAGCTCATCGAGTGGGTGCAGGGGGCCCACCGGGAGGGCTTCCTGGCCATCGTCCTGAACCCCGGGGCCCTCACCCACTACTCCTACGCCCTCCTGGACGCCCTGAGGGCCCAGCCCCTGCCCGCGGTGGAGGTGCACCTCACCAACCTCCACGCCCGGGAGCCCTTCCGCCAGCACTCGGTGACGGCAGGGGCCTGCCGGGGTATCGTCTCCGGCTTCGGTCCCCTCTCCTACAAGCTGGCCCTGGTCTACCTCGCCGAGGTCCTGGAAGTGGGGGGATGATATGGAACTGCTTCGGCAAAGGCGTACGGAACGGGGTTCGGCGGACTGGTTCACAGGGGAGGTCTTCCTGGAGGTCCTCCTCCCGGCAAGGCCTGGGGAGGTGGGCCTTCTCCTGGTGCGCTTCGCCCCCGGGGGGCGCACCCACTGGCACGCCCACCCCCAGGGGCAGGTCCTCCACGTGGTGGAGGGGGTGGGCCTGGCGCAAAGCCGCGGCCAGGAGGCCAGGCTCCTCCTCCCGGGGGACGTGGTCCTCTTCGCCCCGGGGGAGGAGCACTGGCACGGGGCGGCTCCCGGCCGCTTCATGGCCCACCTGGCCCTCCAGGGGGCGGACCCCCAGGGCCGAACGGCCTACTGGGGGGACCCGGTGGCGGAAGAGGACTACCTGAGGGCGGCGGAGGAGGCGGGGGCCTGACACCGCCCCGCGCGGGAACCCCGGGAAAGGGCCCAAGGGAAAGGGGCGCGGGAAGGGGACGGCATAGAAGGGCGCAAAGTTTTTGCTCTGGGTGCAGAAAGATTGGGTTAGGCCGCGGAAAGGTGCTATAATGAAAAGCGGCGTCTAGACGCCCTTTAGGAGCGCTATGTCCCAGGTTCTGCCCGTGGAGATCACCGAGGAGCTCAAGCAGAGCTTCATCAACTACGCCATGTCCGTCATCGTGGACCGGGCCCTTCCGGACGTGCGGGACGGGCTGAAGCCGGTCCAAAGGCGCATCCTCTACGGCGCCCACCAGGAGGGGGTGCTCCCAGGCCGCAAGCACGTGAAGAGCGCCAAGATCGTGGGCGAGGTCATGGGCAAGTACCACCCCCACGGGGACGCGGCCATCTACGAGGCCCTGGTGCGCTTGAGCCAGCCCTGGAACCTGCGCTACCCCCTGGTGGACGGCCAGGGGAACTTTGGCTCCATCGACGGGGACCCCCCCGCCGCCCAGCGCTACACCGAGGCCCGCCTCTCCCCCCTGGGGGCGGAGATGCTCCTGGACATCGACAAGGAGACGGTGGGCTTCCGCCCCAACTACGATGGCTCCCTCAAGGAACCCGAGGTCCTCCCCGCCGCCCTCCCCAACCTCCTGGTGAACGGCTCAAGCGGCATCGCCGTGGGCATGGCCACGAGCCTCCCGCCCCACAACCTAAAGGAGGTGGTGGACGCCCTGGCGGCCATGATCGACAACCCGGAAATCACCCTGGAAGAGGTCATGCGCCACCTCCCGGGCCCCGACTTCCCCACCGGGGGGAAGCTCTCCAAAAAGGGGATCCGGGAAGCCTACGCCACGGGCCGGGGCAGCCTCAAGGTGCGGGCCAAGGTGCGCATTGAGGAAAAGGGCCAGAGGCCCCTGCTGGTGATCACGGAAATCCCCTACCAGGTGAACAAGGCCGGCCTCATCGCCCAGATCGCCGCCCTGGTCAAGGCCAAAAAGATCGAGGACATCGTGGCCCTCAGGGACGAGTCCGACCGCCAGGGCCTTAGGATCGCCATCGAACTCAAGCGGGGGGCCAACCCCCAGGTGGTCCTGAACCAGCTCTACAAGCACACCGCCCTGCAGACCTCCTTTACGGTGAACCTCCTGGCCATCGTGGGGGGGGAGCCCAAGGTCCTCTCCCTCCTCGAGCTCATGCGCCACTACCTGGACCACCGCAAGGAGGTGGTGCGGCGCCGAAGCCTCTTCGACCTCAAGAAGGCCCAGGAGCGGGCCCACGTCCTGGAGGGGCTCCTCATCGCCCTGGACCACATCGACGAGGTCATCGCCCTGATCCGCGGCTCCCAGGACGCCCAGGAGGCCCGCCAGGGCCTCATGGCCCGCTTCGGCCTCTCCGAGGTCCAGGCCCAGGCCATCCTGGACATGCGCCTCCAGCGCCTGGTGGCCCTGGAGCGGGAAAAGCTCTTGGAGGAGTACCGCGGGCTCATGGAGGAGATCGCCCGGCTCAAGGCCATCCTCGAGGAGGAAGCCCGCCTCTGGGCCGAGGTGAAGGCGGACCTCCTCCGGGTGAAGGAAAAGTACGGGGACGAGCGGCGTACCCTCATCGCCGAGTTTGAGGAGAGCTTCCACCCGGAGGACCTCATCGAGGACGAGCCCATGGTCATCACCCTCACCGCCCAGGGCTTCCTAAAGCGCCTCCCCCTGGAGAGCTACCGGGCCCAAGGTAGGGGCGGAAAGGGCCTGGTGGCGGGGAAGACCAAGGAGGAGGACCAAGCCACGGAGGTCTTCGTGGCCGACGCCCACGACGACCTCCTCCTCTTCACGGGCCGGGGCCGGGTCTACCGCCTCAAGGTCTACGACCTCCCGGAGATGGGCCGCCAGGCGCGGGGGGTGCACGTGCGGACCCTCCTGCCCCTCACCGAGGAGGAGGAGGTGGCCGCCCTCCTCGCCGTGCGGGGCCTGGAGGGGGAGGGGTACCTGGTCTTCGCCACCGAGCGGGGCCTCATCAAGCGCACCGCCCTTCGGGAGTACGGCAACCTGGGCGCGGCGGGCCTCATCGCCCTCCGGCTCCAGGAGGGGGACCGCCTCATCGGGGTGGCCCTCTCCGACCCCGAGGACGAGGCCCTCCTGGCCACCCGCGAGGGCCAGGCCATCCGCTTCCCCTTAGAGGAGGTGCGGGCCACGGGCCGGGACAGCCAGGGGGTTACCGGCATTCGCTTCAAGAAACCCGGGGACCGGGTGGTCTCCTTGGTGACGGTGAAGCCGGGGGAGATGGTGGACCTCCTCGCGGTGAGCACCCGGGGCTACGGGAAGCGCACCCCCCTCGCCGAGTACCCCCTGCAGGGCCGGGGCGGGGTGGGGGTGATCACCTACGCCGTTTCCCTGAAGGTGGGCCGCCTGGCCGCCCTCCTCAAGGTGCGGGGCACGGAGGACCTCCTGGTCCTCTCCAAGAAGGGCCTCGCCATCCGCACCCCCGTGGCGGAGATCCGCCAGGCCTCCCGCCCCACCGCCGGGGTCAGGGTGATGAGCCTCCCCGAGGAGGACGAGGTGGTAAGCGCCTTCGCCGTGGAGGAGGAGAAGTGATGGAGGAGGTGGTCCTCATCACCGCACCCAACGAGGAGGTGGCGCGCACCCTGGCCCGGGCCCTGGTGGAGGAGCGCCTGGCCGCCTGCGTGAACCTGGTGCCCGGCCTCACCTCCATTTACCGCTGGCAGGGGGAGGTGGTGGAGGACCAGGAGGTCCTCCTCATCGTCAAGACCACCACCTTCGCCTTCCCCAGGCTGAGGGAGCGGGTGCTCGCCCTCCACCCCTATGGGGTGCCCGAGATCCTGGCCCTGCCCGTGGCCGAAGGGCACCAGGCTTACCTGGACTGGCTCCGGGAGAACGTGGGATGACCGAGGACATGCTGGACTTCCTCCGGGCCCTGCACCGGGCAGGGGCCCGCTTCCTGGTCATCGGGGGGTATGCCCTGGCCTTCCTGGGCCGCCCCCGGTTCACCAAGGACCTGGACCTCTGGGTGGACGCCCAGGAGGCGGCCAAGGTCCTCGCCGCCATCCGGGATTTTTTCGGCGGCGACGATCTGGGGCTAAAGGAAGAGGACCTCGCCACCCCGGGGGTGGTCCAGCTGGGCTACGCCCCCAACCGCATCGACCTGGTCATCCTGGAAACCCCACCCTTTGGAGAGGCTTTCGCCCGGGCCCTGGAACGGGAAGTGCGGGGGGTTAAGGTGTACGTGGCCCATCCCGAGGACTTCAAAGCGCTGAAGCGGGCCTTCGGCCGGCCCGTGGACCTGAGGGACCTCGAGGAGCTATGAGAAGAATACGGCCTGTGGCCCGCAGGTTCCCCTTGGACCACCCTCCGGACGACCGAAGGGAGTGGGAGGGGGTACCCCTGGAGGAACGCCTGCGGGCGGTCTGGGAGATGGCCCTCTTCTGGGCAGAGGTGGAGCGGGAAGAGGCGAGGCGGCGGGGGGAGGAGGTGGCGCTTTCCACCGACCGCCTCCTCCCCGTGGCCCGGAAGCGGGCCCTAGGCCCGGGGAGGCCTCGGGAGGAGCCCTAAAGGGCCCGGCACGTGACCAGCAGGGTGCTCTGGGCGGGATTTTTGCAACCTAAAGGTTTACAAAATCTTCCGGGCGTGCTAGCCTGGGGGCAAGGAGGCACGCCATGATCCAGGCCCGCGAGACGGTGAGCTTCAAGCCCGGCGAGGTCATCCTCTACCCCGGGGTGCCGGGGCCCAGGGACCGGGTCTACCGGGTCCTCCAGGGCCTGGTGCGCCTCGAGGCGGTGGACGGTGAGGGCAATGCCCTCACCCTGCGCCTGGTGCGCCCCGGGGGATACTTCGGGGAGGAAGCCCTCTTCGGTCTAGAGCGAGGCTACTTCGCCGAGGCGGTGACGGAAGTGGTGGCGGAAACCCTGCCCAAGGAGGCTCCGCCCGAAGAGGTCAAGGACCTGCTCTGCCACCTCTCTCAGGCCCTCTCCAACGCCTACCGCCGCATCGAGCGCCTGGCCACCCAGCGCCTCAAGAACCGCATGGCCGCAGCCCTCTTGGAGCTTTCGGAAACCCCCTTGGCCAAGGAGGAGGAGGAGGGTCTGGTGCTACGGGCCACCCACGACGAGCTGGCCGCCGCGGTGGGCAGCGTCCGGGAGACGGTGACCAAGGTCATCGGGGAGCTGGCCCGGGAGGGTTACATCCGCTCGGGCTACGGCAAGATCCTCCTCAAGGACATCCGGGGCCTGGAGGAGCTGGCCCGCAGCCGCGGGGACGGGCGGTAGCCCCCAGGGGCGGGGTGGGGGGCCTATACCCCCAGGGCCCCCCTTTGCGTAAACTTAGAGGCATGCGCCTCCGCCAGCGCTTCCTCACCGGGCTCATCACCCTGCTGCCCCTCCTGGTCACCCTCTACTTCCTCGGCTGGGTCTACACCTACTCCGGAGGGTACATCCAGGGCTTCCTCCGCTTCCTGGACCTCGAGGTGCCCCGGTCCTACCTGCCCCTCCTCCCCTTCGTGGGCCTCTTCCTGGCGGTGGTCCTCATCTATCTGGTGGGCACCCTGGCGGAGAACTACCTGGGCAGGAGGCTGATCCTCTCCCTGGAGCGCTCCCTCCTCCTCTTCCCCATCGTGCGGGACATCTACAAGGCGGTGCAGCAGATCGCCCACACCCTCTTCGGCCAGAAGGAGGTGAAGTTCAGCCGGGCCGCGGTGATCGAGTACCCCAGGCGGGGGCTATACGTGCTCTGCTTCGTGGTCCAGCCCGTGGGAAGCCGGCTCCCGCCCCTCCCCGAGGGCTACACCGCCGTCCTCGTGCCCACGAGCCCCGTGCCCGCCAGCGGGGTGGTCATCCTGGTGCCCTCCGAGGAGGTGATTCCCTTGGACATCAGCGTGGAGGAGGCCCTGAAGTACGTGGTTTCCGCCGGGTTCCTGTTGCCGGAAAAACCTTCAGGCCCCTTAACCTCCCTCCCACAAAGGGTAGAGGGCTCCCCCTAGAATAGGGCATGATGCGCCGCCTCCTCCTGGCCCTTCCCCTACTGGGCCTGGCCCTGGGTGCCCTGCCCCCCCTTCTGGGCCCGAGCCTCCCCCCGGGCACGGAGCTGAGGCTCCTCTCCCCCGACCTGCGCACCCTCCACGGGGCCTGGCGGGTGGAGGGGAAAAGGCTCCTTCCCCTCTCCCAGCCCCTCGCCCCCAGGGCGGGGCAGGAGGTGCAGCTCCTCCTGGCCCTCCCCGGGGAAAGGCCCAGGCCCCTGCCTGCCGTAGCCGACCGGGGGGACGTGCTCCTCCTCCACCAAGGGGAGCGGATCAGCCTTCTCAGGCTCCTCCGGGAGGTCTACGGCCTCACCCCTCCGGAAAGGCTTTGGCCATGAAACGGATCCTGCTCATCGAGGACGACCCCGAGGTGGCCCGGCTGGTGGAGCTGGAGCTCAAGGAGGCGGGCTTCGCCGTGGACTGGGCCAAGGGCGGGATGGAGGGCCTGGTACGGCACCGGGAAAGGCGGCCCGACCTGGTGGTCCTGGACCTAGGCCTGCCCGACCTGGACGGGGCCGAGGTGGCCCGGCGCATCCGGGCCACCGACGACACCCCCATCCTGGTCCTCACCGCCCAAGACGCCATCGAGCGCAAGGTGGGCCTCCTGGCCGACGGGGCCGACGACTACCTGGTGAAGCCCTTCCACCCGGCGGAGCTCCTGGCCCGCATCCAGGTGCAGCTCCGCCACCGGGAGGGAAGCGAGATCCTCAGCGTGGGCAAGCTGGAGCTCTACCCCAAGAGGCGGCAGGTCTTCTTCGGAGAGGTGGAGGTGCGGCTCTCCCCCAAGGAGTTTGAGCTCCTCCAGCTCCTCATGGGCCGTCCCGGGAGGGTCTTCCCCCGGCAGGAGATCGAGGAGCGGGTCTGGGGCAGGCCCCTGGGGCGGGAGTCCAACGTCCTGGACGTGCACGTGGCCAACCTCCGGGCCAAGCTGCGGGAGGCGGGAGCCTACGGCTACCTGCGCACGGTGCGGGGCCTGGGCTACGCGGTGCGCCCGGGCAAGGGGGAGGAGGGATGAGCCCCCTGGGCGGCCCACCCCTGCCCAAGCCCCGGGTCTGACCTCGAGCCGATGCTCCCCCTTTCTTTTCGGCTCAGGCTCTTCCTCTCCTTCAGTCTGCTCTGGCTCCTCTTCCTGGCCAGCGCCCTCTACCTAGCGGGGCGGGCGGTGGAGGGCGCCCTCCGGGGGCATCTGGAGGCCACCCTTCTCCAGGACGCCCGGCGGGCGGCGGAGGCCTACCGCCTCGGTCAGGCGGGGGTCCTGCTCACCACCGGAGGGGTCTACCTCCACCTCTACGCGGCGGACGGGGAGCCCCTGGTCCTCACCCAGCCGGAGCACCGCCTGCCCCAAGGGGCCCTCCAGGGGGTGGGGGAAACCCCCAAGGCGGTCTGGGAACGGGGCTTTGCCGCGGCCCTTGTCCGCACCCCCCTAGGCCTCCTGGCCCTCACCCAGGACACCGCCCCCATCGAGCTGGCCCTTGCCGCCCTGCGCCGGGCCCTGCTGGAAGCCTTCTTCTTCCTCTTCCCCCTAGGCGTCCTCCTGGTCTACCTCACCGCCCGCCTGGCGGCCCTGCCCCTGGAGCATGCCGCCCGGGAGATCGCGGGGCGGAGCCCCGAGCGCCTGGACCCCGTGGCCCTCTCCCTGCCCAAGGACGAGTTCGGGGGCATGGTGCAGGCGGTGAACGGCCTCCTGCGGGCCTTGCGGGAGGCTAAGGAGAAGGAGCGGGCCTTCCTGGCGGAGGTGAGCCACGAGCTCAGGACCCCCCTCACCGTCCTCCTGGGCCACCTGGACCGCCTGGGGCGGAACCCTTTGGACGGGGAGGCCCTCACCAGCGCCCGCGCCACCGCCGAGAGGATGCGCCGCCTGGTGGAGGACCTCCTGGCCCTGGCCCGGGGGGAGGCGGAGCGGGCCCTCAACCCCCACATCGTGGACCTGAAGGCCCTGGCCGGGGAGGCGGCCCGGGAGCAGGGGGTGGCCTTCCGGGGGGAGGCCCTGGAGGTCCTGGGGGATCCCGACCGCCTCCTGCAGATGCTCCGCAACCTCATCGCCAACGGGGTGCGGGCCGCAGGGCAGGAGGGGGTGGAGGTGCGCCTCCTGCGGCAGGGGGACTGGGCCCTCCTGGAGGTGGAGGACCGGGGGCCGGGGATCCCCGAGGACCTCCTCCCCCGCCTCTTCCAGCGCTTCGCCCGGGGGCCCGGGGGGGGCACGGGGCTCGGCCTGGCCATCGCCCGGGCCATCGCCCAGGCCCACGGGGGGGAGATCGCCGTGGAAAGCCGGCCCGGGTGCACGGTCTTCCGGGTCCGCCTGCCCCTTTTGCGGGAGGAAGAGGAGGCCTAAGCCCCCTCCCCTTCAGGCCTTCGGGGTATGCTGGGGCGCAGATGCGGGTAGCCCTTTTCATCACCTGCCTGGCCGACCAGTTCTACGCGGAGGCCGGGGTGGCGGCGGTCCGGCTCCTGCGCGCCCTCGGGGTGGAGGTGGACTTCCCCGAGGACCAGACCTGCTGCGGCCAGCCCGCCTTCAACGCCGGGCACTGGGGGGAGGCTAGGGCCCTGGCCAAGAGGAGCCTCGAGGTCTTCCGGGAAGCGGAGTACGTGGTCCTGCCCTCGGGAAGCTGCGCCAGCATGGTGCGAAACCACTACCCCGAGCTCCTCCCCGGGGACCAGGGGGCCCTGGCCCTCTCGGAGAAGACCTACGAGCTCTCCCAGTTCCTGGTGCGGGTCCTGGGGGTGGAGAAGCTGGGGGAAGGGCTTAGGGGCAGGCGGGTGGCCTACCACCACGGCTGCCACGCCCTGAGGGAGCTGGGGGTGAAGGCGGAGCCCCTCCTCCTCCTCCAAAACGCCGGGGCCGAGCTCCTCCCCTGGGAAGCGGCGGAGGAGTGCTGCGGCTTTGGGGGGCTTTTCTCCGTGAAGCTCCCCGAGGTGTCCTTGAGCATGGCCGACCGCAAGCTGGCCACCCTGCCAAAGGCGGAGGTCCTCACCTCCACGGACGCGGGCTGCCTCCTCCACCTCGCGGGCCGGATGGCCAAGCTGGGCCAAGGCGTGCGGGTGGCCCCCCTGGCCACCCTGCTCTGGGAGGCGTATGCGGGCCAAGGCTAAGCGCTACCCCAAGGAGGCGGCGAGGCTTCTCCGGGAAAGGCCCTCGGTGCGGGAGGCGGTCACCGGGGCCACCTTGCACTTCGAGCGGAACCGCCTCCGGGCCTACGGCGAGATCGACACCGAGGCCTGGCGGGAGCGGGCCAGGCGGGTCAAGGACCACGTGCTCACGCACCTGGACCACTACCTGGAGCTGGCGGAAGGGCGGCTTCGGGAAAACGGGGTGCAGGTCCACTGGGCCGAGGGGCCGGAGGAGGCCCACCGGCTTCTGCGGGAGGTGGTGGCCCGGCACGGGGTAAGGCGGGCGGTGAAGGCCAAGAGCATGCTCACCGAGGAGCTGGGGGTGAACCCCCTCCTGGAGTCCCTGGGGGTGGAGGTCTACGAGACCGACCTCGGGGAATACCTCATCCAGCTCCTGGGGGAGCCCCCGAGCCACATCGTGGGCCCGGCCATCCACCTCACCCTGAAGGAGATCCAGGAGCTTTTCCACGGGCGCTTCGGCACCCCCCCCGACGCCCCCCCCGAGGCCCTGGCCCAGGTGGCCAGGAGGGTCTTGCGGGAAGCCTTCCTCACCGCGGAGCTCGGCATCAGCGGGGCCAACTTCCTGGTGGCGGAGACGGGCACCCTGGCCCTGATGGAAAACGAGGGGAACATAAGGCTTTCCACGAGCCTCCCCAAGGTGCACGTGGCCTTCGTGGGCATCGAAAAGCTCCTCCCCCGCCTCCAAGACCTCGCCCTCTTCCTGCCCCTCACCGCCCGGGCGGCCACGGGGCAGCGGCTTTCCACCTTCGTCTCCCTCCTCCAGGGCCCGGCCAGGGAAGGGGAGGAGGGCCCCGAGGAGGTGCACGTGGTCCTGGTGGACCACGGGCGCACCGCCCTCCTCGCCGACCCTGAGGCCTGGGAGGTCCTAAGGTGCCTGCGCTGCGGGGCCTGCCTCAACGCCTGCCCCGTCTACCGCCAGACGGGGGGCCACCCCTACGGCTACGTCTACTCCGGGCCCATCGGGGCGGTGCTGGACCCGGGGCTTTTGGGCCTGGAGGAGGCCTACCCCCTTCCCTACGCCTCCACCCTCTGCGGGGCCTGCCAGGAGGCCTGTCCGGTGAAGATCCCCATCCCCAGGCTCCTCCTCACCTGGCGGCACCGGGCGGTGGAGGAGGGCCTGGCCCCCGCCTGGGAGCGGGGGGCCATAGGGGCCTTCGCCCGGGTGATGGGAAGCCCCGCCCTCTACCGCCTCCTCTCCAAGGCCCTAAGGGGCCTCCCCCTGCCCCAGGAGCTCCAGGTTTACCTCCCCGTCCTCAAGGCCTGGGCCGAGGGCCGGGGACCCCTCAGGCCCAGCCCCAGGCCCTTCCACGAGCTTTGGAAGGAGATCAAGGAGGAGGCCCGTGGAGGCTAGAGCCCGCATCCTGGCCCGCATCCGCAAGGCCCTGAAGGAGCGCCCCAAAGCCCTTCTCCCAGAGCTTCCCCACCACGCCCTCCCGGCAGACCCCCTGGACCTCTTCCTGAGGCGCCTCGCCGAAAACGGGGCCGAAGGGCGCCTCCTGGACCAGGAGGGGGCGTTAGCCCTCCTGAGGGAGCTGGCCCAGGGCCTCCCCGGGGCGGCCTACGGCAGGGGGGTGCCCGAGGGCTTCCGCCCCCTCCCCGAGCTCCCCCCGGAGGAGGCCCCCTTGGGGGTTTCCTGGGCGCTTTTCGCCGTGGCCGAGACGGGAAGCGTGGCCCTCTCCTCGGAAGACGGCCGGAAGGCCCAGCTCCTCCCCCCCACCCACCTGGTCCTGGTGGAAAGGGAGCGGGTCTACCCCACCCTGCTGGAAGCTTTCCAGGACCATAAGGCCCTGCCCAGCGCCCTGGGGCTCCACTCCGGCCCCTCCAAGAGCGCGGACATCGGCCAGGTAATGGTGAAGGGGGTCCACGGGCCCGGGCGGCTTTGGGTGGTGGTCCTCACCTGACCTCGTAGGCCTCGGGGGGAGGGAGGCGCCTCAGGTTCCAGCGCCACCCCCCCTCTTCCCGCACCAAGGGCGGCCACCAGACGGAGCTGGCCCGCCCGGCGATGGCCTCTACGGGCACGGGGCCGAAGGTGCGGGAGTCCTCCGAACCCCCCAGGGTGCGGTTATCCCCCATGACGAAGTAGTACCCCTCCTTGAGCCGGATGCGCCCCACCTCGCAAGCCTCCCCCAGGCGGCTACGGGCCAGGACCTCTTCCGAAGGGGGCTGGAGCATCTCCACCAGGGGCCCCAGGTACCCGGGGAGGAGGTTCACGGGGAAATCCCCCTGCTGGGTGAGGATCCGGGTCATCCGCCCGTCCCGGTAGCAGACGCCGGGGAAGGAGTCGGGCCAGGGGGAGAGGCGGTCGGTGATGTGCCGCTCGTTGAGGGGCACCCCGTTCACGTAGACCACCCCCCGGTCCACGTAGACCTCGTCCCCGGGCACGGCCACGATGCGCTTGATGAAGAAGGCGCGGAAGGTGAAGCCCAGGACGGGGAAGCGGGCGGTGGCGTGGGGGGTGCCCTCCGGGGGTTTGAGGATGGCGATATCCCCCCGGCGCCACTCCGCGAGGCCGAAGCGCACCAGCCACATCTCCCACTTGGGCACCAGGACCCGCTCCCCGTTGGCCAGGGCGGGGAACATGCTCTGCCCCACCACCCCCACGGTGGTGAAGAGGAAGGTGGTGACCAAAAAGGCCAGAAGGAGGGCCTCCCCCACCTGGCGGAACCACTCCTTGAAGAGATACTCCCAGAAGGCCTTCATACCCCTCCCACTCTACCCGCAAGGACCCGCCGGGCGGCCTCCCGCCCCGCCTCTACTGCCTCTTCCAGGCGCAGGAAGTCCTCCACGCCGAGGCCCGTGAGCTCCGGGCGCAGGTAGACCTCCGGGGGGTAGAGGGCCAGCCGCAACCGGTTGAGGTGGGCCTGCATGATGTCCACCGCGTGGCGGGCTAGGGCCAGGGGCCCTTCCGGGGGAGGATGGTGCACCCCGTCCGGGGTCACGTCCACCGCGTATACCTCCTTGGCCCCCAGGAAGCGGGCCGCGTCCACGGGCAGGTTGTCCAGGATGCCGCCGTCGAAAAGCCAGCTACCCTCCCGCTCCACCGGGGCCAGGAGCCCGGGCAGGGCGGCGGAGGCCAGGACCGCGCTCAGGAGGTCCCCCTGGCTCAGGTAGTGGAGGCGCCCCGTGCCCACCTCCACCGCCGGGACCACCAGGGGGCGCCGGAGGTCCTCGAAGCGGGGGGGGAGATGGTGGGCCAGGTAGTCCCTTAAGGCGCGGCGGGAAAAGAGCCCCCGCCGCAAGGAGGGGCTGATGAGGCGCAGCCAGGGGGTGCTGCGGGCGATGGCAAGCATCTCCGCCGGGGTCTTCCCCGCGGCGAAGAGGGCCCCCACGATGGCCCCCATGCTGGTGCCCGCCACCACCTGGAAGTCCAAACCGGCCTCCAAGAAGACCTCCAGGGCCCCGATATGGGCGAGCCCCCTGGCCCCTCCGCCGGAAAGCGCCAGCCCGCGCACGCCCAAATCCTAACGGGTTGCAGGTGAAAGAGGTGAGGGACGGGTATAGTAGAGGCGGTGAGCCTGGCCGGGAAAACCCTCCTCCGGAGGTACCGGGTGGTGCGCCCCCTGGGCCGGGGCGCCCTGGCCACCGTCTACCTGGCCTTCGACCCTTTCGGCGCCCCCTACGCCCTCAAGGTCTTCCCCCGGGGGGCCGGGGGGAGGCGGGACCGGGAGCTTTGGGTGGGGAGGCGCCTCGCCCACCCCAACCTCAACCCGGTGCTGGCGCCTTTGGACCTGGAGGAGGGCCCGGCCCTCCTCCTGGCCTACGCTCCCGGGGAGGAGCTCGGCCGCTGGACCCTGCGCCGCCCGGGGCGCGGGCGGGCCCTCAGGGTCTTCCACCAGCTCCTCGCCGCCCTGGCCCACATGCACGGCCGGGGCCTGGTGCACCGGGACGTGAAGCCGGAGAACGTCATCGTGGCCGGCACCGACGAGGCCCGGCTGGTGGACTTCGACCTCTCGGGGCCGGCCCTCGAGGCCTTCAAGAGGCCCCTCAGGGTGGGCACCCTCCCCTACCTGGCCCCGGAGCAGGTCCTGGGGCGAAGCCCGGGCCCCGAGGCCGACCTCTACGCCGCGGGAGTGGTGCTCTACTGGCTCCTCTCCGGGGAACACCCCTTCGTGGGGGAGCCGGAGGAGGTCCTCCTGGGGCACCTGCGGCAGCCCGCCCCCCCCATTCCCGGACTCGCCCCAAGGGAGCAGGCCTACCTGGAGCGCCTCCTGGCCAAATCCCCCAAGGAGCGCTTTCCCTCGGCAAAGGAGGCCCTGGAGGCCTTTCCCTTCTAGGAGGACGGCGCGGTGGGCTGCCTCCTCCTCGCCACCCTCCTGGGCTCCGCCCTCTTCGCGGGCCTGGGAGAGGTGGCTGTGGGGCGGCTTCTGGTGGAGGGGGGGCACCGGGCCCTGGTCCTGGGGCCTGGGGGCGCTTACGCTTTGGGGGAAGGGGAAAACTCCGCCCTCTACGGCCTGGCACCGAGGGCCGGGGGGTACCTGGCCGTGGGCCACCTGGGGGAGGGCCTCCTATGGGCGGAGCTGGACGGGAGGGGAAAGCCCCTGGCCGCCTTCGCGGGAGGGCAGGGGATCCTCTGGGGCACGGACGGCCGCTTCGCCTGGGGGGGGCACCGGGGCCCGGGGGGCTGGGAAGCCCTGGCCCTGGCGGGGAGGGAACGGGCCCTGCGCCTCCCCTTACCGGGGGAGGGGTACGCCTACGGGGGGTTTTACCGCCACGGGACCCTCTTCCTGGTGGGCCGCGTGGCGGGGCCCGGGGGCTTCGACGCCTTCTTCCTGGGCCTGAGGGGGGGGCGGGCCTGGGGCTACCGAAGCGGCTTCCCCGGGAACGACTACCTGCGCTTTCTGGGGGAGCGGGGGGCGGTGGGGCGCCTGGAGGTGGAGGGGGACTCGGAGGGCCTCCTCCTGGACTGGAGGGGCCTGCAGACGGGAGAAGCCCTCCTGGTGCGGCGCCCCGGGTTCGTCTACCTGCGGGCCTGGCAGGGCCCCTTCCTGGCAGGGGAGGTGGAGGTAGAGGGCGTCTTGCAGGGCCTCTGGATCGGCCCCCTGGGGGCCCGCTACGGGGGCGGCCCCATGGCCTCCCTGCGGGCCCTGGACCCCCCCTGGGCCTACGGGTACTCCTACCGGCCCCTCTTCCAGGGGGAGGGGCTTTTCCTCAACCTGGAGCGCTTCCCAGGCCGACCCCTGGGCCACCGCCTCGAGGCCCTGAGGCTCCCCTGGCGGCCCTTCCGGCTCCGGGGGGAGCCCCTGAACCCCTCCTGGCGGCCCGTGGCCTTCCAGGCCCTGGGGCCCTTGCCCCTCGCCCCCTGTCCCGATCCCGGGGAATAGGTCTACCGGCCGAAGGCCCCGTTGGCCAGGAAGGCCAGGATGCCGTTCGCCAGGCCCTGGGCCACCCGCTCCCGGTAGGCGGGGTCCGCCAGCTGGCGGCCCTCCACCGGGTGGTCCCCGAAGCCCACCTCCACCAAGACCGCGGGCACCCGGGCGTAGCGCAGGACGAAAAAGTCGCCGGGAAAGCTCCCGCGGTAGGGGCTCCCCGTGGCCTGGGAGAGGTGGCGGCCCAGGGTTTCCGCCAGGCGCTGGCTGTAGCGCTGGTTGGCCTGGGCCACGATGTCGTGGAGGATGCGCTCCGCCGCGGTGCGGGCCTCCTGGGTGAGGCGCTGGCCGATCTCCCCCCCGCCGTTTTCCCGGATCACCTGGGCGAGGACCCTCGGGTCCTGGGCCCGACCGAAGTAGAAGACCTCCACCCCCCGGGCGGTGCGGGTGGGGCTGGCGTTCACGTGGACGGAGACAAAGAGGTGCACCTGGGAACTGTCGGCCATGGCCGCCCGCCGGGAGAGGTCTTCCCGCTTGTCGGGGGAGAGGTGCATGTCCCGGTCCCGGGTGAGGCGGACCTCGAGGCCCTGCTGCTCCAAAAGGCGCCGGAGGCGTAGGCTCACATCCAGGGCTACCTCCTTCTCCACCACATACCCCACCATCCCCGGGTCGACCCCCCCGTGGCCGGGGTCCAAGAGGATCACGGGCCGGGGACGGCTGGGGGCGCGGTTCTGGGGGGCGGGAACCGCCGGAGCCTGGGGGAGGGTCTGCCTCAGGGCCAGGTCCACCACCAGGCGCTCGGGGTCGGGGAGACGGCGCACCGTGGCCTCCACAGGGCCCCTGAGGCGGACCAGGACCCGCACCCCTCCCTCCACGGGCACGGTCTGGACCGAGACCACCTCCCGGGAGTTCACCACCTGGTCCCGAGCCTCGGCCCGGAGGCCCGGGAGAAGGATCACCAGCACCTCCCCTTCCTGGGAAAGGGTGTGGTCCACGGGAGCGGGGAGGTCAAAGACCAGGCGGGTGAAGCCCTCGTGCACCCCCACCCGGGGAAGGGCGTAGGCCAGGCTCCATAGCCAGGCGAAAAGGAGGAGCCATACCCGCATCTATCGCCATTCTAGCGGGTTGGATGAAGGCTTGGTAAAATCCGGCTCATGACGAAGAGGGTCGTAGTCTACCAGCTGGTGGGGCACCGCTTCCTAGGGGTGAACGAGAGCGGGGACAAGGCGATGATCGACGGGGACCAGCCCGCCACCGGGCCCCGCCCCATGGAACTCCTCCTCATGGCCCTGGGGGCCTGCACCGCCTACGATGTGGTGGACATCATGCGCAAGAAGAAGCAGCCCCTGGCCCGCTACCGGGTGGAGGTGGAGGGGGTGCGGGCGGAGGCCCACCCCAAGCGCTACACCCGCATCACCGTGACCCACATCGCCTCGGGGCCGGGGGTGACCCTGGAGGCCCTGGAGCGGGCCGTCCACCTCTCCCACACCAAGTACTGCTCGGTTTCCGCCAGCCTGAACGCGGAGATCGCCACCAAGGTGGTGCTGGAACCCTGGGAAGGGGAAGCGGAAGGAGCCTGAACCGTGCTCCTGGCCGTGGATATCGGCAACACCTCCACCGCCCTGGGGCTCTTCCTGGGGGAGGAGCTGGTGGCCCACTTCCGCATCCACACCGACCGGATGCGCATGGAAAGCGAGTACCGCGTCCTCCTCAAAAACCTCTTCGCCCTGGAGGGCCTCCCCCCTCCGGAGGCCGCCCTCCTCGCCAGCGTGGTGCCCCCGGTGGAGCGGGAGATGGGGGAGGCCATCGCCAAGCTCTTCGGCATCCGGGCCCGGGTGGTGGACGCGGCGGCCACGGGGCTGGAGGTCCTCATCGAAAACCCCAAGGAGGCCGGGGCCGACCGCCTGGTGAACGCCGTGGGGGCCCTGGCCTACGGGAGCCCCACGGGCCGCTACATCGTGGTGGACTTCGGCACCGCCACCACCTTCGACCTGGTGGAGGCCCCGGGCCGCTACCTGGGCGGGGCCATCACCATCGGCCCCCAGACCGCTGCCGACGCCCTGGCCGCCCGCACCGCCAAGCTCCCCCGCATCGACCTGGTGCCCCCCAAGGGGGTGGTGGGCAAGAACACCCTGGAGGCCCTCCGCTCCGGCCTGGTCCTGGGCTACGCCGCCCTGGTGGAGGGGATGGTGCGGCGCATGGAGGAGGAAGCGGGGGAGGCGCTGGTCATCGCCACCGGAGGCTTCGCCACCACCCTCAAGGACCTCTGCCCCTCCTTCGACGTGGTGGACGAAGACCTCACCCTGAAGGGGCTTCTGCGCATCCACCTGGCGCAAGGGTAAACCAGTACACGTACCGCCCCTCCTCGGACCAGAGCTCGTAGCGGAAGGCCTCCACCCGGTAGAGCCCCAGATCCCGCCAAAGCCCAGGCCGCTCCCGCAGGAAAACCCGGAGGGGCTTTCCTTCCCGGTAGGCCAGGAGGAGGCGCAGGTTGCCCCCTAGGGGCTCCTGGTGGCCCCGCCGGCCCTCCCCCATGTAGAGGATGCGTCCGTCCGCCAGGAAGAGGTTCCGGTACCCCGACTCCCCCCGGTCCACCAGGAGGCTTTGCTCCCCGATGCCCCTCCGGCTGCGGTGAACGGCGAAGACCTCGCTCCAGCTCAAGCTTGACACTTCCCCTTCCCCCGGCTATCATCCTAAGTGCCCGGTCGGACGCCCCCGACCCGGCAAAACCCTTGGCCCCGTGGTGTAGTTGGTTAACACACCCGCCTGTCACGTGGGAGATCGCGGGTTCGAGTCCCGTCGGGGCCGCCAGGCCGAGGTAGCTCAGTCGGTAGAGCACGCGACTGAAAATCGCGGTGTCGGCGGTTCGATTCCGCCCCTCGGCACCAGCTCCAGAAGGCCAAGCTCCCGCCCTTGGAAGCGAGGGCGGGAGTTCCCTATGGCGGACCGAGGCCGCGGCTTCGGGAACCCCTATGCCCTTTCCCGGGGGTCATAGTCTTAGGATAAGCCCATCCGAGCAGAACGGACGGCGGACTGCGGGCCCAAACTTCGCCGCCCACCGCCGCGGACCCGGAGGAACCGCTAAGGGCTCCCGCCCCGTGGCCCCAGGCTCGGGGCCAACCGCCGAAAAAAGGGCTCCCCGCCTGACTCCCAAGGCGGGGAGCGGGGGCATCCCCCTACCTCCGGCCCCAATGGCTCCCCAAATGGCCCTCCGAAGCGTTTCCCCCCTCGCTACCGAGGGGGGAGGTTTTGTGTCCTGGTACTGGTGGGCGGCGTAGGACTTGAACCTACGACCTCTCGCGTGTGAGGCGAGCGCTCTTCCGCTGAGCTAGCCGCCCCTGGGCCCCTCGCAGGGTAGCACGCCCCGAGGAGGCCTGTCAAGCAAGTGTAATTGGCCACCACATTT